>JAPUKG010000235.1 GCA_027295775.1 Pseudomonadota bacterium | reverse complement strand
CGCGGAGCACGAGCCCAACGTGCTCACCCTCGAGACCCAGGATGCGATCTTCGCGGCGATTCCCGAGCCGGACCGAGGAATCTTTCTGGCGCTGGGGAGGATGGGCCTCCGCCCCAACGAGGGAGTCGCGCTCCGGGCTTCGGACTACCGAGACGGCTGGCTCCACGTGACTCGGGCGGTGAAGGGCCGCCGGCTGTCGGATCCCATTCGCGCTCCCAAGAACAACCGGGGCAAGCGGCTGCCGACCGACCCCGAGCTCCAGCAGTGGATCGAGGACCACGTCCCCCACGACCGTCGCCTCCAGGGTGGGCTCCTCTTCGAGAACTCGAGAGGCGACTCCGACTCACGGCAGTGGACACCAACTTCGCTGCGCCGCCGCTGGGAGGCCGCCTGCCGCGTAGTGGGCCTGGAGCTGCCGATCTCGCTCTACGAGGGGAACCAAGCACACCTTCGCCACGAACGCGAAGCGCAGGGGCGTTGAGGACCGCCTGCTACAGCGTTTCCTCGGTCACCAGGACCGACGCTCGGTGGAGCGGTACGCGCGGCTCGCCGACGACGCCCTGATCGCGGTCCTACGCCCCGCAGTGACGACACATGAGAGCGACGGTTTGTCGCCAGCTTGTCGCCAAGGGGATCCAGGGTCTTCCAAGTCCCTGAAAGATCAGGGGGAAAATGGTGGAGGCGGCGGGAATCGAACCCGCGTCCGCGCGGCTTCCAGCCGGCGCGTCTACGTGCGTAGTCTTCGCTCGATTTCGGTGGGACCTTGTCGCAAAGACGGGAGAAGTGTCTCACCTAGACAGACGCATTTCTCGCTCCCGTTCCGGCCTGTCAGCGCAGGGGAGCCAGCCTCCTGATGACACCCGCAACCCGCCAGGAGGCGTCGCGGACGGATGTCGCTACCTAGGGTTTAGCTAGGCAGCGAGTGCGTAGTTGTCGTCGGCAGTTATGAGGCTACCAACCGTGCCAGCAGTTTTACGAGGTGGCTGACGACCTCGGCACGCAGCGCCCACCTTCGACCACCCGTCGAAGCCAGTCGCCCCCGTCCCATCAGGATAGCCCGAATCCCGCCCGGCGGCCGGACGCTCGGGACCGGAGGCTGGAGGGCCGCTGGTATGATGGCGAGCCATGCCGCCCCGGCCCCCGCTGCCGCCCCAGCCCGCCGACACTCCCTGGCCCACCCGCGACTGGCCCCGGAGCGAGCCCGACGCCGACGTGGACCGGGAGGTCGTGGCGCGCGCCTTCGAGCGGCTGGTGGAGAAGCCGGACCCCGATGTGACCGGCGAGACCCACGCGCTCCTCGCCGTCCACCGCGGGCGGCTGGTGGCCGAGGCCTATGGCCCCGAGCGAGACCGGGACACGACCCTCCTCTCGTGGTCTGTGGCCAAGAGCTTCACCCACGCGCTGATCGGCATCCTCGTGCGGGACGGAAAGCTCGACGTCCACGCGGCCGCGCCCGTCCCCTCCTGGCAGGGCGTGGACGACCCGCGCAGCGCCATCACCAGCGAAGACCTGCTGCGCATGGTGGACGGGCTCGACTTCGTCGAGGACTACGTGGACGCGGACGTCTCCTCGGTGATCGACATGCTCTTTGGCAAGGGTAAGGGCGACGTGGCCGGCTACGCGGAGCAGTCGCCCCGGGCCCACCCGCCCGGCCGGTACTGGAACTACTCGAGCGGCACCGCCAACATCGTGGCGGCCATCGCGGGGCGCTGCGTGGGCGGCGGGGCCGAGCAGATGCGCGCCTTCATGGACCGCGAGCTCTTCGACCGGATCGGCATGGGCTCGGCGACGGCGCGCTTCGACGACGCGGGGCACTTCATTGGCTCGTCCTTCGTCTTCGCCACCGCGCGGGACTTCGCGCGCTTCGGCCTCCTCTACCTGCGCGACGGCCTCTGGGAGGGAGAGCGCCTGCTGCCCGCGGGCTGGGTGGACCACGCGCGCACGCTCACGCCCGCGTCCTTCGATCAGTACGGCGCCCACTGGTGGCTCGCGCGCGACGGCTCCGGGATCTTCCACGCCAGCGGCTACCGCGGCCAGTACATCGTGGTGGTGCCAGAGCGCGACCTCGTGGTGGTCCGCCTCGGGCTCACGGACGAGGCGAAGCGCGTCGCCGTCGTCCACACCCTGGCCGAGCTGGTCCGCGCCTTCCCCCTCTCCTGATCCTCCCCGCCGGGGGCAGCTGGTCCCCTGCCGGTGCGCTGGATCACACTCGCAAGCCCCGGGCCCGTCGATGCCATCGACTGGGAGGGGCCGGAGGTGCACGCGTGGACGCGGTACTGGTGGGACTCCTGTGCGACGAACGCAAGCGGCTGCTCGCCGATGCGAACCGGGCTCGCAACCGCGGGCGCCACCGGACCGCCATCGCCCTCTACAAGCGAATCCTCCTGGAGGAGCCCCACAACCAGCACGTGGCGCTGCGACTGGCGCCGCTGCTAGCCGCCCGCTGCGAGACCTTCGAGGCCTGGCAGCTGTTTCGCGCGGCGGCGCGGGCGCTACTGCGCGCCGGGCGGCACGAGGAATGTCTGGTGGCGCTGCGCGAGGCCTGCCGGGCGCTGCCCCTGGAACACGACGCATGGCGCTTCCGCGCCGACCTCGAGCTCAAGCTCGGACGCGACCAGGTGGCGTACGAGACCCTGCTCGAGGGGCGCCAGCACTTCCGCAGCCCCGGCACCCGCGCCCAGGCGATCGGACTGCTGCGCCGCGCCCGCGCTATCGAGCCCTGGGACCCCGAGGTCTGTCTCGACCTGGCGCGCCTCTACGCGCGCACCGACCTGGGCACGGCCACCCGGGATCTCCTGGGCTCCCTCTCCCACCAGACCCACGGCTGGAGCCGCTGTCGTGTGCTCTTTCTCCACTGGCGGCTGACGCTCTCCTTCCGGGACCTGTGGACCTGGCTCCGCGCCGTTGCCCAGGAGCTGCGCGGCGCCGACCCGGAGAGCGGCCCCCGCTTCGGCGAGACGCCCTGGGCCTGAGCCCCTTGCTCGCTGGAGGTAGGTACTGGTAGCGACCGTCGCGGAGCGAGCGCTGATGCGCTGCGCGGGTCTGCGTCCCCCTCCGCGCGGACGGCGTCAGCTAGACTCCGGCGCGGGAGTGGCGGGGCCATGCGCCTTCATCGGCGAGAAGTCCTCCAAGCCGCGGGCGCCGCCGGCGCACTGCTCGTCGGCCTGCCGAGGCGGGCCCAGGCACGCGCCGGTGCGCTGGAGATCCATCTCGCGACGCGCAACACGGTGCTCGGGGCCATCGGCGTGCGCGGACGCGCGCTCGTCACCCGGAAGCCGC
>JAPUKG010000234.1 GCA_027295775.1 Pseudomonadota bacterium | reverse complement strand
TTCTCCACCGCGACCCGGAACGCGGCGGTGGTCGCCTCCGGCGCACCGACCTCGTCGAGACAGGTCATGATCCGCGCCGTGGTCAGGATGCCCCCCCCGAGGTCCGCGATCTCGGGATGGTTGGTGAGCCGCGGCTGGACCAGCAGGCACTCTTCCCGCGAGCGCTCGAGCAGGCGATCCAGGAGCGCTTCGTCGCCCAGGGTCTGCCCCTCCGGATTGCGAAATCCCGCCTCCGCCACGCAGTCCCAGCGCTCGATGGCCCGTCCGCCGCGACCCTTGGCCGGCTTCACGATCAAGTCGCGGTGGGGAAGCGAGGCGGCTCCTTCCGAAGCCACCACCTCGCCACAGTCCAGCGCGAGGAGCACCGGCGCCGTGCGCAGCCCGTGGACCCGGCAGGTGTGCGCGAACAGCCTCTTGTCGACGACGTTGTCCGTGTGCCCCCCGATGCTGCGCCGCAGGAAGCGGAAGAGTCCCTCCCCCTTCGTCTCGTCGCGGTGCAGGTACTCGACGGCGTGCCGCCGGTTTGCCTTCTCGTGGAGGTGGAACAGGTAGTAGGCGCGCGGGGGAACGAAGTGGAGGAGCGCGAGCCAGAGCTGCTCGCACCACTGGACCGCCTGCATCTTCCCGCTGGCCCTCCGGACCGTGCCCCCGTAACGAAACGTGTAGTACCAGGAGAGCCGAGCTGCCTGGCGCGGCCAGCGCACCAGCTCGCCCAGCAGGCGCAGCTTGGGCCGAAACCAGGGATGCTCCCGCCACACGCGGCGCGCGTTCCAGCGGTGGATCGCGACGGCGTCCGACGGGCGGCGCCACGGGAACCCCCAGTCGACGAACAGGGGAGGGTTCTTGGGCCCGGCCGGGCGACCCGGTTTGAGTTTGAGTCCGAGCTTGCGCACGACGCGACCCATCGCGGCCCGAATTCTACGCCAGAGAAGCACGCACCGCGCGGATGACGCCGGACTCCGAGAAACCCGGGTGGGGCGGCGGCGGCGCGCTGGGTCGGTTGCGCTCCAGACGGGACGCCGCCCGGCGCAGGCTCTTCACCGATCCCGCAATCCGGCGTCGGGTGGTCGCGAGGTTCGAAACGCGAGCGCGGGCGAGCCACAGCCGGCGCAGGGTTCGCGAGAGCTCGGCCTGCTCGACGGCCAGCGCCGAGAGCCGGCGCGCCAGGCGGCGGCGCGCAGCGGCGGCGAGGGATCCCGGCTTGCGCCGCCAGGCCAGGTACTCGAGACCCGCGGCGGCCTTGCGCACCGCCAGCAGCGAGGCGTCGGCAGCGTAGACCAGCTCTGCCCAGGTCTGGGCATCGTCGCCGAAGCGCTCGCCCGCGGCCGCGATCCGACCGCGCAGCCTCTCCAGCCGGCGCTCGCAGCGACCGAGCGCGGCGGGCCGGGCGGCCGCGACGAAGTAGGCCCGCTCCAGCTCATCGAAGAACAGGTACTGGAGCGCCGAGCCGTTGAAGATCTGGAAGCCGGGGTCGTGGATGGCGCCGAGCGCGCGGTAGAGCCGGGCCACCTCCCCGCTGCGATCGCCGAACAGAACGCGAGAGAAGGCGGTGTCGAACTCGCGCTCCGAGACGTCGCCAGACCAGGCCTGCTGGGCGCCCCACGCGTAGGCGTACCAGGAGTTTCCCTGAAGGTTGTAGTGCCCGAAGTCACCCCAGTCGGTGTTGACGAGACCGCGCGCACCGTGGCGCCGCCCGGCCTCGGCCCAGCGCGCGATGTTGACGCGGCTGTTCTCGACGCGCGGGAACAGGCAGTTCCAGCTCGAGGTGCCCGGGCAGACCCAGAACTCGATGCCGTTCTCGGCGAAGACCTTCACCCGGTCGTAGTCGAGCTCGGCCTCGTACCCCCAGTCGAGCAGGATCAGGTCGCGATCGAGCTCGGCGATCCGGCCCGGATGAGCGTGCACCACGTCGCCCCAGATCAGCGTCCGTTTGCCGTGGCCGGCGGCCTGCCTCTGGATCCGGTGCAGGTGCTCCAGGTAGACGCCACCGGGGCCGAGCTGCAGCGCGCGCTGCGCGGACTTCCCGCGCTCGAGATCCCACGGCTCGTCGCAGTTGGCGTTGAAGTGATGCGAGCGGAAGTTGGGCAGGTACTCGTCGTAGAGATCGCCCAGCAGCTCGTAGGTGCCGGGGTCCTGGGGGGAGATCGTCCAGCCCAGCTCGCTCTCCGCCAGGTGGGCATACTCGGGAAGCGCCAGCACGTGCTCCATGTGCCCCAGGGACTGGAGCGTGGGGATCAGCTCGACGTGCCGCTCCGCCGCGTAGCGATCGAGCTCGCGCACCGTCTCAGCGTCCATCGGCGAG
Organism: Pseudomonadota bacterium; assembly: GCA_027295775.1. Classification (GTDB taxonomy): domain Bacteria; phylum Myxococcota_A; class UBA9160; order UBA9160; family UBA4427; genus JAPUKG01. The sequence goes on along the minus strand of JAPUKG010000234.1, from coordinate 2,040 downwards.
TCGTCTGCGCCGATCTTCGGGTGGCGGTGGAAGCGGAACGTGTGCTCGGTGTAGAGCATGAGGGTGTTCAGCTTGAGCCGAACGCACAGGTCGACCAGCTGGCGCAGGCTCTCCGCCGTGGGCACCTTGCCCCGGGAGACGTCCAGCATGATGCCGCGGACCGGGAAGTCGGGCGCATCCCGAACCTCGCAGGCGGGCACCCGTCCGCGCGAATCAACGAGCTGGAGCAGGGTCTCCACCGCGTAGCGCAAGCCGGCCGGCCCGCCGGCACGGGCCGTGATCCCCGTGGCCCCGACCTCGAGCTCGTACTCGTCGCCCGTCGACCCGCGCCGCTCGAGGAGAAGGTGGGGGCGAAGGCCCTCCCGTCGCCGGTGGGTCTCGACGGGCAGCCGGACACCACACGCCCGCTCGATCCCGGAACACAGGGCCCGCGCAGTCGCGAAGTCGCTGTCGTCGGCCGCGGGCACGAGCACCACCGCCGCCGCCACGGGCAGGGAGAACGCACCGCGGCCGGGTCGAACCGACGAGGGGGCGGGCAGGAGGGCCGGCAGGGTGGAACGTCCCGCCAACTACGGAGTCTCGAGCGACGGAGCCTCGAGCGCCCCTCTCACCGCCATCAGCAGATCGCGGGAGGTGAACGGCTTCTGGAGGAGTCGGGTCCGCTCGTCGAGCGCACCCTCACCGATGCCGTCCTGCGCATAGCCCGAGATGAAGAGCACCCGCAGCCCGGGCCTCGCCTGGCGAAGCTGAGCGGCCAGCTCGATTCCTCCGACTCCGGGCATCATGACGTCGGTGAGTAACAGCTGGATGGAAGTGGGGTGCGCCCGCCGGGCGGTCTCGAGCGCCTTCTCCCCGTTCTCGGCAGAGAGGACCCGGTAGCCGTTCGCCTCGAGGGTGTTCTCCATGCGTGAGCGCACCATCCGGTCGTCCTCGACCAGGAGCACGGTCTCGGTCCCGCCGACGATCTCCGCGCGGCGCTCCGGCTGCGAAAACGCCCCTTCCGCGTCAACGGCCCGCGGCAGGTAGATGCGAAAGGTCGTCCCCTTCTCCAGCTCGGAGTCGACCGCGATGGTCCCCCCGCTCTGCTCGACGATGCCGTAGACCGTGGCGAGACCCAGGCCCGTGCCCTGGCCCTCCTTCTTGGTGGTGAAGAAGGGCTCGAAGATCCGATCCCGGAGCTCCGGGTCGATGCCCGTGCCGTCGTCGATCACGCGCAGGCACACGTACGAACCGGGCTCGATGCCCGGATGCCGCGAGACGGCCTCGCGGTCGAGCTGGAGGTTGCCCGTCTCGATCTTCAGGGTGCCGCCCTCGGGCATGGCGTCCCTCGCGTTCAGCGCCAGGTTGACGATCACCTGCTCGATCTGCGACGGGTCGACCCGGGCGGTGCCGAGGTCCGAGGCGAGCCGTGTCTCGAGCGCGACGTTCCCTCCGAGGACCCGCCGCAGCATCCTCTCGAGGTCGGTGATCAGCTCGTTCAGGTCCACCAGACGCGGCTGGAGGACCTGCTTGCGGCTGAAGGCCAGGAGCTGTCGCGTGAGGGAGGCGGAGCGCTGGGCCGCCACTGCGATCTCCTCGACCACCGACTTCGCCTGCTCGTCGTCGGAATACAACTCCGCCAGCTCGTGGGCGCTGCCCATGATCACGGTCAGGTAGTTGTTGAAGTCGTGGGCGATGCCGCCGGCCAGCTGACCCACCGCCTCCATCTTCTGCGCCTGGCGGAGCTGCGCCTCGAGGCTCCGCCTCTCGCCCATATCCTGGCAGAGGATGAGTGCGCCGCTGATCTCACCGTCGGCGTCCCGGGTGGGCAGGCAGCTGAAGCGCAGTTCCATGGTGTTCCCCCAGCGGCTCACGTAGGAGATTTCGCCAGCCCGGGAGAGACCGTGATTCATACACTGCTCCAGCGCGCTGCGGGCGCTCTCCACCTGGTAGAGGGGGAACTCCTTGAAGTTGTGACCGACGAGCTCCTCCGCGGACTCCGCCCCCACGAGCTCCACGAGCTTGGGGTTCACCGTCAGGACGTTGAGCTCCCGGTCCACG
>JAPUKG010000233.1 GCA_027295775.1 Pseudomonadota bacterium | reverse complement strand
TGTGGCGGCGCCACGCCCAGATGCAGCGGTGGAGGTCGCTCGTGGTCTCGAACTCGCGCCGGCGCTCGGGCTCGACCCAGAAGCGCGCGGTGGGGCCCAGCGGGTAACCCCCGCTCTCGCGACGACCCGACACCGCCGACGCCGCAGAGAGCCAGCCCTCCGCGCGGTGGGAGAGAGCGGCGTCGCGGCCGTCCCGGACGATGTGCACGAAGCGCGCGCCGGGAAACGCGTGGGCCAGGAAGTCGACGGTGAAGCAATTCTGCGGCGTCTTCTCGGCGAAGCGCAGGCCGGCGTCACCGTGGCGCCGGAGCAGCCAGCCATAGGTGGCGCGGTAGAGGCGCCGGAGCCTGCGCTCGCTCCAGCGGCCCTCGACCACGTAGCGCGCGGCCGCCTTGGTGAGCGGCGGCTCGTAGTGGTACGAGAGCTCGGGCAGCGCGGCGCAGGCGCCGCCCAGGAAGGTCGTGCCCGAGCGCGGCGCACCGACGATGAAGACCGGTCGGCGCAGATCCGGGCAGGGCGCCCGCCACCAGGGCACGGGCCGCGATGTCCGGCGCGCGGCCCGGTAGGTGCGATCGTCCACCTCGCGGGTGTCGTCGATCCAGCGGCGCAGGGTGCTCCAGTCAATCGGTGTGGGGGGCGTGTGAGGCGCGGCGTCGCTCATCTCGCGCGAGCATACCGCGGTACACTGCCGCCATGGCGAAGCCGAGCTTCCTCGTGATCGGCGCGGCCAAGTGCGGCACCACGAGCCTGTGCTCGCTCCTGAGCCGCCACCCGGACGTGTTCGTGCATCCGGAGAAGGAGCTCAACTTCTTCTGCTTCGACGATCTCTACGACCGGGGCTTTGCCTGGTACGCGAGTCTCTTCGAGGGTACGGCTGACCGCACCGCGGTGGGGGAGGGCAGTCCCAACTACACCAAGCGGACCAAGCATCCCCACAGCGCCGAGCGCATCGCCAAGCACCTGCCCGAGGCCCGGCTGCTCTACATCGTGCGCCACCCCCTGCGCCGGATGGAGTCGGCGTGGCTCCACGCGCGACGCGCTGGTCACCGCAGCTACGCCTCGTTGTCCAAGACCGTGCGCCGCTTCCCCACCTACGTGGACGCCAGCGACTATGGACGGCAGCTCGACGCGTACCGCGAGTTCTTTCCCGAGGAGCAGATCCGGGTGCTCTTCCTCGATGACCTGGAGCGCGCCCCCGCGGCGATTCTCGAGGAGACCTTCCGTTTCCTCGGCGTCGATCCCGGCGCGCCGCTGGACCGGCCCGAGCTCGCCCTCAATGTCTCCGACGGCACGCGCATCGACGGACCGCTGCTGCACGAGCTGAAGCGCATCCCCGCCCTGCGCCGCCTGGACAAGCGCGCTCCGCGCGCCTGGCGCCGCTTTCGCAAGCGCCACCTCCAGACGCAGGTGGCCGGCCGTCCGGACTGGGACGAGGACACGCGGCGCTGGCTGATCGACCGGCTGGCCGAGCCGACCGCGCGCTTCCTGACGGCCTGCGGCAGGCCCGCCGGAACCTGGGACCTGACGGCCTGAGCGCTCGAACCCTCGAACCCAGTTCTCAATTTACGTTGCGGGTGATATGTAAATGAGACTATGATGGCCGGTGCGGGAGCGCCGGCACCTGGTCTTGTTCGACCCCTACGACTGGAAGACCCACGACGATCCCTACCCCGTGTACCGGGCGCTGCGGGACGAGGCGCCGGTGTACCACCACCCCGAGCTCGACTTCTGGGCGCTCTCCCGTCACGAGGACGTTCTCGCGGCGTTTCGCGATCCCGAGCGCTTCTCCAATGCCGAGGGCGTGGCGCTCGAGGGGCAGGTCGAGAACGCGGCGGCGGTGATGTCGTTCCTGGCCATGGACCCGCCCCGGCACACGCGGTTCCGCGGCCTGGTCTCGGCCGGCTTCAGCCCGCGCCGTGTCGCGAACCTCGAGCCCGAGATCCGTGCGCTCGCCACCCGCTACATCGACGCCTTCGCCGAGGCGGGTCGCTGCGACCTCATCCAGGACTTCGCCGGCAGGCTTCCCATGGACGTGGTCAGCGAGATGATGGGCGTTCCCGCCGAGGACCGGGACACCCTGCGCGGCTGGGCGGACGCAGTGGTGCACCGCGAGGAGGGAAGAGCCGAGGTGCCGGCGGCCGGCATGCAGGCGGCCGCCAACCTGCTGCGGTACTTCGGGACGCTGGTGCCCGAACGCCGCGGCCGTCCCGGGGCCGACCTGACCTCGGCCCTGATTGCCGCCGAGGTCGACGGGGATCACCTGGACGACAAGGACATCATGGCGTTCCTGTTCCTGATGATCATCGCGGGAAACGAGACCACCACCAAGTGGCTCGGCAACGCGTTCTACTGGCTGGCACGCAATCCGGCCGAGCGGGAACGCGTGCGTCGCGATCCGTCCCTGATCCCGGCCTGGGCGGAGGAGACCCTGCGCTTTGACCCGTCGTCCCAGCTGCTCGCGCGGACCACCCGCTGTGAGGTCGAGCTCCACGGGCGACGGATTCCCGCCGGCGCCCGGGTAGCGCTCCTGATCGGCTCGGCCAACCGCGACGAGCGGGCCTTCCCCGACCCCGACGTCTTCGACGTGACGCGCAACACGACCGCCTCCCTTGCCTTCGGACAGGGCACCCACTTCTGCCTCGGCGCATCGCTGGCGCGGCTCGAAGCGCGGGTGGCCCTGGAGGAGATCCACCGGCGGATGTTCGACTACGAGATCGACGAGGGCGGACTGGTCCGGATCCACTCGAGCAACGTCCGGGGCTTCGCCTCCATGCCCGTGGAGTTCGGCACGTGAGCGCGCGCGTGGCGCTGGTGACCGGCGCCTCGTCGGGCTTCGGCGCGGCCATCGCGAGGGCGCTGGGCGCGCTGGGCTGGTCCGTGGCCCTCGGCGCCCGGCGCCTCGACAAGCTCCAGGAGGTAGCGCTCGACGTCGAGAAGGCCGGCGGTGTCCCCTTCGTCGGCGCCCTCGACGTGCGCGAGCTGGAGTCGATCGACGGGTTCTTCGCCGCCGCCGAGGAGGCGCTGGGTCCGCTGGACACGGTCGTCAGCAACGCCGGCGTCGGCGCTCCGAACCGACTCCACGAGACGAGTCCCGAGGATTTGCGCGAGGAGCTCGACACCAACCTGATGGGCGCGCTGTTGGTGGCCCGCCGCGCGATCCCCAGCATGCTCGCGCGGCGCCGCGGCGACCTGGTCTTCGTGAGCTCGCTGAACGCCGTCCAGCCCCGCCCCTTCCAGGCCGGCTACACGGCCTCGAAGGCCGGCGTCGAGGGCTTGGCCCGATCCCTCCAGATGGAGCTCGAGGGCACCGGTGTGCGCGCCACCATCGTGCGGCCGGGCGCCTCCAGGACCGAGATGGGCCGGGACTGGTCAGCGGAAGTGGTCGGGCCCATGCTGGCGTCGTGGAAGCACTGGGGCGTCCTGCGACATCATCGCTATCTCGTGCCCGAGAGCATCGCGGCCGCCGTGGTTTCGGCGGTCACCGCGCCGCCCGGCACGCATCTCGACCTGATCCAGGTCAATCCGGAGGCGCCGCTCCTGGAGCCCACACCGAATGGGGAGCCCGAGCCGGGCGACTGAAACGAGGAGTTCCCGATGACACTGGCCGAGCTCGACCCCGAGAGCCGGAACCTGATCGATGGCGAGCTGGCCGAGGCCAGCAACGGCGCCACGTTCGAGAACGTGAACCCGGCCACCGAGGAGGTCCTCGGGGTCTGCGCCGACGGCACGAAGGACGACATGGAGGCCGCCATCGCCGCCGCGCGGCGCGCCTTCGACGAGACCGGTTGGTCGACCGACCCGGCGTTTCGCCGCACGTGTCTGACCCAGCTGGCGGAGGCCCTCCAGGGGGCGAAGGAGACGCTGCGCTCGCTGGTGGTTCACGAAGCCGGGTCGCCGGTGGTCCTCACCTACGCGGTCCAGACGGACACCTACGTCGACGCCATGCCGTATTGGGCCGAGCTCGCCGGCAGCTATCCGTATGAGCAGGCCATGAGCGACATCGAGTTCGTGGGCCGTACGCACCGGCGTGTGCTGCGCCGCGAGGCCGTGGGCGTCGTCGGCGCGATCACGCCGTGGAACTTCCCCCTCTACCTGAACCTCTGCAAGCTCGGGCCGGCGCTGGCGGCGGGCAACACGGTGGTGCTGAAGCCGGCGCCCGACACGCCCTGGTGCGCCACGATCCTGGGCCGGATCGTCGCCGAGCAGACCGACATCCCGCCCGGGGTGTTCAACGTGGTGGCCTCGTCGGATCACGGTGTGGGCGAGATCCTCGCCACCGATCCCCGGGTCGATCTGGTGACCTTCACCGGGTCGACGGCGACCGGCCGCAGGGTGATGGAGTGCGCCTCGTCCACGGTCAAGAAGGTCTTCCTCGAGCTGGGAGGCAAGTCCGCCAACATCATCCTCGACGACATCGACCTGGAAATCCCGCTGGCGGCCGTCGGTACCACCTGTGTCCACGGCGGCCAGGGCTGCGCGATCCCGACCCGGCTGCTGGTTCCGCGCTCCCGGTACGACGAGGCCCTCGAGCTGTCGAAGGCCGCCTTCGAGAAGGTGAGCTACGGCGATCCCACGAACCCCGCGAACCTGCAGGGGCCGCAGATCAGCCGGCGTCAGCAGGAGCGGGTGCTCTCGTACATCGAGAAGGGGAAGCAGGAGGGCGCGCGGCTCCTGACCGGCGGCGGGGTCCCCGCTCACCTGCCCCAGGGGTTCTACGTCGAGCCGACCCTGTTCGCCGACGTGGACCCGGACTCCACGATCGCCCAGGAGGAGATCTTCGGTCCCGTGCTCTGCGTCATCCCCTTCGAGGACGACGACGACGCCGTGCGCATCGCCAACAACTCGATCTACGGGCTGTCCGGCGCCATCAGCAGCGGCAGCGAGGAGCGAGCGATGGCGGTCGCGCGCCGAATCCGCACGGGCACGCTCGCGATCAACGGAGGACAGTGGTTCTCGGTGGAGACGCCCTTCGGCGGCTACCGCCAGAGCGGTGTGGGCCGCGAGAACGGTGTCCTCGGCTTCGAAGAGTACCTGGAGACCAAGGTCATGGGTCTCCCGAAGAAATAGAGGAGGCGGATTCGTGGCCGAGTTCACACGAACGGTGGAAGAGGTTCGCGCGCTCTTCGATCGCTGGATCGCGGACAACAAGAAGTGCGAGGAGGAGCGCGACTGGTCCCGGCTCGCCGAGTACTACGCCGACGATGCCGTCTACCAGTACACGATGGGGGCCGCGGGCCTGCGCGTGGCGAGGGGCGTGGAGGAGATCCGTCGCCTGGTGATGCAGCGTGACATGGAGGGCTTCGAGGGCTGGACGTTCCCGTACGAGTGGGTGGTAATCGACGGCAACAAGGTCATGACGCGTTGGTGGAACCAGCTTCCGGTGACGGGGGAGGACGGGTCCCCCCTGCGCGTGATGGGGGTGTCGTGCATCGAGCTCGACAACGACCTCAAGATCGTGTCCATGTACGACTGCTTCGACCTGGCCGCGCTGCTCGAGATGGTGAAGGGGAGCAACCGGCGACACGGAGAGGGACAGGGGCGGGGCGCCGACGGCCACATCTCCATCCCGGGCGCCGCCGATGCGGAGCGGGTCTAGGGGTCGGGCCGTGAGCGCCCCGCTGGAATACGACCCCTACTCGTACGAGCTCGACGTCGATCCCTATCCGGTCTACCGGCGCTTGCAGGACGAGATGCCGGTCTACCACAACGAGAAGCTGGGCTTCTGGGCGCTCACGCGCTTCGACGATTGCCTCGACGCCTTCGTCGACTGGCGCACCTACAGCTCGGCGTCCGGGACCGTGCTCGAGCTCATGGACAAGCCGGTGGGCGGGCCGCTGATGATCTTCATGGATCCGCCACGGCAGACGCTCCTGCGCAACCTGGTCAGCAAGGCCTTCACGCCGCGCCGGGTGGCGGCGCTCGAGCCGCAGATCCGCGAGATCGCGGTGCGCTATCTGGAGCCCCTGGTGGGCCGGGAGCGCTGCGACATCGTCGCGGAGTTTACGGCCAAGCTGCCCATGGACGTGATCAGTACGCTCCTGGGCATTTCGCCCGCCGACCGCGACGCCGTGCGCGGCTGGTCCAGCGATATCCTGCACCGCGATCCCGGCAATCCCAATCCGCCCCAGCGCGCCCAGGACGCGATGGTGAACCTGTTCGAGTACTTCGGCCAGGCACTGGCCGAGCGCCGCCGCCGGCCGCGGGACGACATGATGTCGGCCCTGATCGGCGCGGAGATCCCGGACGAAGACGGGACGCCCCAGCGGCTCACCGACATCGAGATGCAGGCCTTCTTCAACCTGCTCGCCACGGCGGGCAACGAGACGGTCACCAAGCTCCTGGCCACCGCCTTCTACTGGCTGTGGCGGAACCCGGACGAGCGCCGCGCGCTGGTCCAGAACCCGGGTCTCGCGCCCGCCGCCGTGGAGGAGACCCTGCGCTACGACCCGCCCTCCCAGTACCAGGGCCGCACGCTGACCCGAGACGTCGAGCTCCGCGGCACCGTGATGCCGAAAGGGGCGCGTGTCATGCTGATCAACGGCGCCAGCGGCCGGGACGGGCGTCGCTTCCCCGACCCGGACCGTTTCGACCTTTCCCGGAAGATCGAGATCCACCTGGGCTTCGGCTACGGGCAGCACATCTGTCTCGGTGCGTCGCTGGCGCGGCTCGAGTCGCGGGTGGCCTTCGAGGAGTTCGTCAAGCGCATCCCCGAGTACGAGATCCCCGAGGATGGAATCGAGCGCATGCACTCGAGCAACGTGCGCGGCTTCTCGGGCCTCACCCTGGTCTACTGAGGTGCCGGTGCGCTCGCTCCGTCGAAGCGCATGAGCGAGAAGGGTTCGAGCTCTGCCCCGTCACCGCGTTCGCGGCCCAAGATGCAGTCGGCGATCAGCTTTCCGCTGTAGGGGCCGAGGGTGAGTCCGCTCGGGCCGTGGCCCGTGGCCAGGTGGAGGCTCTCCAGGCCGGGAACGGGTCCGAGGATGGGCAATCCGTCGAGGGAGAGCGGGCGCAGGCCGACTCGGATCTCCGCCAGCTCTGCGTTGGCCAGGCCGGGCGCGACGCGCAGCGCCTCGTCGAGCACTTCCCGTACCCCGGCCGCGGTGACCTGCGCCGCGAATCCGGATCCGGTCTCGCGGGTGGCGCCGGCGACGATCCGCCCGCCGGGCCAGGGCACGATGTAGTGATCGCGGAAGCCGACCACGATGGGCCAGTCCCCCGTGCCGCCGGTCGCGCTGTTGTGGGGCTCGCCGAGGTCCAGGTGCAGGATCTGCCCGCGCTGGGGCTCGACGCGCAGATCCACCCCGAGTGTCTTGGCGAAGGCTCCCGACCAGGCGCCCGCCGCCAGCGCCACGGCGCCGGCGCGAAGGGTCCCGCGCTCGGTGCGCACGCCCGCGATGCGGTCCCTCTCGCGGATCAGCTCGACGACGTTCTCGCCGCTTGCGGTCAGACCGCGGCGCTCGGCGGCGGCGCGCAGAGCCCGGGTGAGGAGTCGCCCGTCCACCCGGGCGGCGTCTCGATAGTGGAGGGCGCCGTAAACCGGCCCGAGGGCGGGGAACAGACGCACGGCCTCGCTCGCCTGCACCGAGCGACACGACCCGTCCCCTCCCGCCCGCTCCAGGATCACAGGCAGGGCGCGCGAGAACTTCTCCCCCTCGTCCTCTGACGCCGCCACGAGCAGGAGGCCGCAGCGAGCGTACCCGGTGGGCTCGGCGCTCTCCCTGGCGAGCGCCGCGGCGAGCGCGCCCACGTAGGCCCCCGCGCGGAGGGCGAAGCCCGCGGCGCGCCCCGGAAAGCGCTCCGAGATCAGCGGTGCGACGATCCCCGCGCCGGCCGACGTCGCCTGCCCGACGTCGCCGCGATCGATGAGCAGGGTGTCGGCCCCGGCCTCGACCAGGTGGTAGGCGATCGAGGTCCCGACGATCCCGCCCCCGATCACGATCGCGTCGTACTCGTTCTTTCGCGACTCCATGGGCTCCGTCCCGACTCCGGCGATACTCTACACCCGGGGAGAAGCGCCGCCCGTGTTCCAGGTCTACGCCACGATGGATCAGCGCATGCCTCTTTCGCAGGTGGCGGCGTACGCCCGGCGCGTCGAGTCCCTGGGCTATGACGGCCTATGCGTGCCCGAGGCGGCCCACGACGGACTCGTCGCTGCGTCGGTCGCGGTGCAGGCGACCACGGTGCTGCAAGTCGCCACCAGCGTGCTCGTGGCGTTCCCGCGCAGCCCCATGAGTGTGGCCCACGCCGCCTGGGACCTGCAGGAGCTGTCGGGGGGGCGCTTCGAGCTGGGGCTCGGCTCCCAGGTGCGCGGCAACATCGAGGGGCGCTATTCGACGGCATGGGCGCCACCGGTTCCCCGGATGCGCGAGTACGTCCAGTCGCTGCGCGCCATCTTCGACGCCTGGCAGAACGGCTCGCGGCTGCGCTTCGAGGGAGAGCACTACCGGTTCACGCGCATGCAGCCCTTCTTCAACCCCGGGCCACTTCCCCACCCGGAGATCCCCGTGCTGCTCGGCGGAATTGGACCGGGGATGACCGCGCTGGCCGGAGAGGTGGCCGACGCGCTCGTCACCCACCCGACCAACACCGCGCCGCGCTACCTGCGCGAGGTCGTCCGGCCGCGGCTCGAGAAGGGCGCGCGCCGCAGCGGGCGGACGGACGGAGGCGCCAGCCTCATGGTCGGCCCCCTGGTCGCCGCGGCGCCGGACGCAGCGGGCGTCGCGCGCGAGCGCGAGTGGGCGCGCCGGCTGCTGGGCTTCCTGTACTCCACGCCCGCCTACGTTCCCAGCCTCGAGCTCTTCGGCTGGCAGGAGCGGGGCGAGCGGCTCGGTGCGCTGGCGCGCGAGGGCCGCTGGGACGACATGAGCGCGATCGTGGACGACCCGATGCTGGACACGCTCGTGCCCTCGGCGCCGTACGCCGAGATCGCCGACGTCCTGATCGACTGGTACGGCGAGCTGGCCGACCGGACCACCTTCCCCGTCCCCGCCGATCCCGCCAACGACCCCCACGCCCGCCGCGCCATCGAACGCCTGCAAGCCGAGTAAGTCGCGAGCACGGCCGGCGCAGAGGACCCGTCCGCTTCGAGCCAGAACCTTAGGTCTTCTCCTGGGGGCGGTTGGGGTCATCGCGCTCCGGGCCTCTCGCCCGGTGGCAGGGCGTGGCTTGAAGCGGATCTGAGCACCGTCGAGGGTCAGTGCCACAGAGGCAACGGGCAGCCATGCTTGCCCAGGCTGGGCCCGGTGCGGCAAGGGAGCGTGCAACGGCGGTGGTTGAGACCTCGGGGTTGAAACGCGACCGCGCAGCGAGGCGAAGCCGAGCGAAGTTCAGAAGACTACGAGATCTCCGGGAGAACCCGGTCTGCGTAGAGCTTCAGGCTCCGCCAGCCGAGGTCCGGGTGGGTCCCTCCACAGAGGGGGAAGTGGACGAAGACCGAGAATGCAGCGGCGCGGTCCCGCTCGATGCACTCCTCCGGCGTCAGGATCAGGTACTTCCCCTCGGCGCGGAGTGCTTCGACGCTGGTCGCGTCCGAGTGAACCGCTGAGCGCTGGCCCTCGGGCTGCCACGCGGCGTAGGTCATGGCGTCGTGCAGCAGGTGCGGACCCAGCTCGGCCCAGGCGCCGTCCGGATCCTCTGCCACCCAGATCATCTCGCCCGACCCCGGTGGAATCACCAGGGGATTCGCCACGCCAAGCCGCTCGCACTCGGATTTGTACAGCTCGAGTACGCTCGGCTCGTTCACCGCCGGCTGGAAGGGAAGCCCGAAGCGCGCGGCGCGCCGGGCGGCGTTCCGGCCCATGCCCCCCACCATGAGCATGGGATGGGGCTCGCTGAAGGGCGTCGGCGACACGCGCACGGTCCGGCCGCGGTACTCGAAGGGCTTGCCCGTCCACGCCTTCAGCAGCACGCCGATGCACTCGTCCATCAGTCGGCCGCGCCCGTCCCAGTCGGCGCCGAACATGGCGTATTCCTCGCGGCGATAGCCGAGCCCCGCCGTCACGGCCAGACGCCCGCCGCTCGCGAGGTCGAGCACGGCCAGGTCCTCGGCCAGGGCCAGCGGATCGTGCAGCGGCAGCAGGAGCGCCTGGATCGAGATGCGCAGGCGGCGGGTTCGCCCCACGATGCAGCCGGCCAGCGCGACGGGGGAGGGCAGGTAGCCGTCGTCGGTGGTGTGGTGCTCCGAGAGGACCACGGCGTCGAAGCCCTTCTCGTCGGCCCAGGTGGCCATGTCGAGGGTCGCCTCGTAGAGTTCCCGGCGCGTCGCTTTCGCGAACTCGGGCCGGCGCATGTCGAAGCGGAGAATGGAGATGGCCATGGGGAAGCTCCTCTGGGACCGGGTGTTCAGCGGACGACGGTCAGCCCGTGGATGCAGGTGTGGACGTCGTTCGAGTACTGGAAGGTGTCTCGGAGGCGCCCCGACGCGGCGTCCAGACACAGGATGGCCGCGGGGGAGATGCCGACGAAGAGGCGGTCGCCCGCCCGGGCCAGTCCGCGGAGGAAGATCGGTAGCGGGGGCGCCACGCGCCGCAGGCCTCGCTCGTGGAGGAAGCGCGCGATCCGATAGCGGCGGTCGAGGGGGCGGGCCCGTTCCGACACAGCATCCAGCTTCATGAGTGAGATCTTCCGCTCGCGCCCCCCGCTTGAGAGGTCGAAGGCGAACAGCCGCCGGCCGGGCGTGTCGTTCACCCACAGCCGGTTGCCGTCGACCAGGAGATTGTGTCCCTTGCGGATGGCCCCGTCGCGCACGACCACGCGATCTTCCGACAGGCTCGCCACTGCGCCCAGTCGGTTGAAGAGGGCCAGGACGTCTCCGTCGTGCTCGGCCACGGCATTCAGGTGCAGGTGGCTGGCATCGCCCAGGTGGTCGCCGGCCGCGAATCGAGCCCGGTTGTCGGCGCTCTTGTCGACGTCGAGCGGGGCGAGGCCGAGCTCCCGCTGGAGCCCGGGCTGCTCCCGTGGCCAGAACTCGCGCAGCGCCTTCCCGCTCTCGAGATCGATCTCGAGGGCGGCGTCGATCGCGGTCGCGGTCACCCAGACCGATCCGCGTCCGGTGGGCGTCACCTCGTGGAGCCCCGCCATCAGGGGATGGGTCAGGTCGCGCTGGGGCGCGAGCCCCCGGTCGAACACGCGCAGCGTGTGATACGAGGCCACGACGACCTCGTCCCCGACGACGGCCACGCCCCGGCCTCCGCGGGTGTTGCCGCGCGGGTTCGGGTCGTCGAGGGTCGGATTCCGGGCGGCGATCGGGACGGTCGCCTCGACCCGCTTCGCGTCCCAGTCGAGGCACACGAGCTCGCCGCCGCGGTCGGGAGGCGCGTTCCGGATCACCGTGCTGAAGTAGAGGTGCACCCTCAGCGGTCCCCGTCGACGATCCGCGCCATCAGGCGGCGCGCCACGAAGACCGAGACCGCGTCATAGATCGGATTCTCGAATTGCGCACGATATCGGGCCAGCTGGGCGTCGAGGGCTTCCCGGGTGTACAGGCGCCCCTGGGCGATCACCGCCTCGAGCGTGTCGAGCGCCGCCAGATCCCGGGTCGGGTCCTCGCGGAAGACCAGCAGATCGGCGGGCGCGCCCTCGGCGATTCGGCCAAGCCCCGGGGCGAGGAACCCTCCGGACACCCGTGTCGCCGCCTGCCAGGCGTCCTCCGGCGTGAGCCCGGCCTCGACCAGGAGCGCCAGCTCGCGGTGCAGGCTCGCGCCCGGGATCACGAAGGGATTCTGCACGTCGGAGCCGACGTGGATGCGTGCGCCCGCCCGGTGGAGCCGCTCGACGAGCGCCATGCGCGGCGCTCGCGCGTCGCGCAGCGCCGCGAAGTCCTCCTCGCCGAGCGTGCGCAGGCTCGGCAGTCCCTCGACGGGGCTCCAGACCACGTCGCGGTAGAGGCGCGGAAGCAGCTGGGCGTCGGGGGAGGCGCGCAGGGTCTCGTAGTCGGCCATCGCCGCGAACTGCTCCGTCACGATCAGGGTCGGTGTGTTGGCGATGCCGAACTCGAGAGTGGTCTGGACCAGGAACTCCGTGCGCTCCTCGTCCAGGTTGCGCCAGTCCACCATGAGTGCCGGGAACCCGCGCTCGTCGTCGATGGGCGACACCGGCATGCGGGTCATGTGCTGGACGTCGTCGAGGCGGGCCTTCTCGTAGGACACCGAGAACGGAACGTGGCCGATGAGCGGCAGTCCGTGCTTCTGCGCCTCGCCGCGGACCGCCTCCAGGCCCGACGCGCTCAGCCGGCCGTAGACCTTCACGCAGTCGAATCCGCCCTCGGCGAGGGCCTCGACGGCCCGGCGCGCGTCGCCCGGGCCGCGGATGATCTCCGAGTTCGGCCACAGGGGGTCCTCCCCGTCTATGAAGGGGCCGCAGGCGAAGATGCGCGGGCCCGGGAACGCCCCGCTCTCCACACCCTCGCGGGCGGGACCCGTGGCCGTGCCGTCCACGTCGCCGGCGTCGCGCACGGTCGTGACGCCGTGGTAGAGGAACAGGAAGGCGAAGAGCTCGGCCTGTCGGAGCGGGGAGTCGGGCGGGAAATGGACGTGCATGTCCACGAGCCCGGGCAGGACGTACGCGCCCGCATACGGTCCGCCCTCCCCCACCGATGCGGACGCGATGGTGTGGATTCGCGAGCCCACGACCCGGATCTCGACCTCGTTCCGCCGGTCGAGCCCGGGGTTCACCAGCGTGACGCCCGAGAGGATGGCGCCACTCTCGGGAAGCGCGAGCGGCGGAACCGGTGTGAGGGAGCGCCAGACGACGAGAACGGCAATCGCGAGCAGGACGACGACGACCAGGACGGCTCGCATGGGGGTGGACATCACACTTGGCTCCCGCTGGACGAGGCGCCGCGAGCGTACACCTGGAGAGTTCGCTCGGCGATGTGATCCCAGGACACTCGGGTGGCGCGTTCCCGGGCGATGCGTCCCATCTCGGGCAGCGCCTCCCGGGCTGCGAAGGCGGCGCGCAGGGCGTCGCGGAGACCGTCGCGCGCGTCCGCCTCGTAGAGGAAGCCGCAGTTCTCGTCGATCAGGTCGGGCAGGCCGCCCAGCCGGGGTGCGACGCATGCGCGGCCCAGGGACATGGCCAGCACGGCCGAGCCCGACGTGAGTACTGCCCGGTACGGCGTCACCACCGCGTCGCTGGCCGCCATGGTTCCGGCCACCTCTTCCTCGGGCACGAATCCCGGATCGACGTGGAGATGGGGCACGTCTCGGGCCATCCGCTCGAGCTCCTTCACGAGAGCCGGATCGCGGTGCGGACCGCGAAACAGCAGGTGGGCGCCCCGCTCACGGAGGCCGCTCTCTGCGAAGGCACGGGCCAGCTCGAGCGGGGCCTTGTAGTCGCGGATGGCGCCGAAGAACAGGAACAGGAAGTCGTCGGCGCCGATCCCGAGCGACTCGCGCAGCCGACGCGCGTCTTCCGCGGCGCCTTCGCGGGCGTAGAGGTCGAAGGAGCCGTGGGGGATCACGGCCAGGCGGCCGGGGCTCGCGCGAGCGCCGCGGATGCCGAAGCGCTGCGCCACGAGCGAGCGGGCGTGCTCGCCGTGCACGATCACGCCCCCGGCGAGCCGTGCCGTGATGCGGGTCAGCCAGCGGTCGAGCACGGGGTGGCGCTGGTCGTGGTCCTGGAGGTCGTGAGCGGTCCACACCAGGCGAACGCCGACCGCGCGCAGGAAGGCCAGCCCCAGTGCGGCTCGGGCCGCGCGGTGGAGCGCCCGAGCGCTGGAGCGCGTCCGAGTCGGGCGGCCCGGCGCGTGCAGGTGCACCACGTCCGTGCCGGCACGCCAGATTCGCACGGGGTGGAGCAGCTCCTGCCACGGCGCGTCGCGCACCGCCGCGCCGCGCGTGCGCAGGTGCCGGGCGAGCAGCGCCTGGTACGGGTTCTCGGCCCAGGCCGGCAGCAGCAGGACGCGCACTTCTGGGTGGCTCAGGGCTGGACGCTCACCTTCACCGCACCGGCGGCCTTGTCCGCGGCGACCTCGAAGGCCCGCCCGATCTCGTCCAGGGGCAGCCGGTGGCTGATGAGCTGCGAGAGCGACTCCCGCTCGGAATCGACGAGCTCCACCGCGTGGGCGAAGTCGGCGTCCCTGCCGCCCCGGCGGTGATAGCAGTTGGACCAGACGAGGTTGCCCTCCTTCAGGAACAGGGAGAGCGGCTCCAGCTCGACGCCGCCGAGGAAGACGCCCAGCACGCTGATGGTGCCGCCGGGGCGGATCGCGGCGCAGGCGGCGCGCAGGGTGTCCCCGCGCCCGACGCTCTCCACCACCAGGTCGAAGTCGGTCTCGAGTCCCAGCAGACCCAGCGACTCGGGGCTGGCCTCCTCCTCCCGGAGCACGCGCGCCGCGCCGAGCTGGCGCGCGCTGATCCAGACCTCGCCGGCGCCCATGGCGCGGGCCGCGATCAGGGTGACCAGGCCGACGGAGCCGGCGCCGAGGATGAGCACCCGCTGGCCCTTCTCGAGGCGGCCCCGACCGAGGCCGTGCACCGCCACTGCGACCGGCTCGGTCGTGGCAGCGACGGCGGCGTCGAGGTCCGCGGGCAGCGGATAGAGCCGGTCGGCGGGAACGGTCACCGCCTCGGCGAAGCCGCCGGCCAGGTGCACGCCGTAGATCTTCGTCTGACGACAGATGCTGTCGCGCCCCGAGCGGCAGTAGACGCACTCGCCGCAGGTGCGCAGGGGCTCCACGGCGACCCGTGTGCCCTCGTCGAGTCCGGTGACTCCGGGACCCACGGCGTCGACCACGCCGGCAATCTCGTGGCCCGGAGTCTGGCCCACCCGCATCAGGTTCTGGTGATAGAAGGTGAGGTCGCTTCCGCAGACGCCGCAGGACTCGACCCGCACTCGCACCTCGCCGCTACCGGGCTCCGGACGGGGAACCTCGTCGACGCGAAACGCCTTGGGTCCCGCGACCACCGCGGCGCGCATGGTCCCATCCGTCATGGACGCTGAGGGTACCACGGGCCGCCGGTCTCCAGCTGGGCTCAGTCGCGGTCCAGGCGCTCCATGACGGCGCGCGTCACCATCGGCCAGGCGATGGTGGCGTCCGCGAAGACCTCGGCGAAGCGCCCGCCCTCCGCCTCCGGAACGAACTTGCCCCAGGACACGCCCTCGGTGTAGCTGCAGCCCGACAGACCGCCCCAGTGCTCGGGCTCGGGACAGATGCGCACCGCGTACCGGTAGCGGCGCACGGGCTCGTCGAGACCGAGCCGCGAGCGCAGGATCTCGAGGTAGGGCCCGACCTGCTGGGCCCAGTTCCGGGGCACGCCGCCGCCGATGGTGAAGATGCCGAGCGTCTCGTGCGCGCGGATGCGCGCCGCGAAGTCGTCGAGATCGAGGAAGGGATCGAAGCGGAGCTGGCGGCCGGTCTTGCGGGCGCGGGTGTGGTTGTAGATGGCCAGGTCGAGCCCCAGCTCCGAGTCGGTGAAGGCGGGCACGTACACCGGGACCTGGTGCTCGAAGGCGCTCTTCAGGATGGCGCGGCCCTCGACGTGCTTGGCCAGGTACTGGCCCATCTTCGACATGATGAGCCGGCTCGAGAGGACCGAGTCCGGGTCCAGGTCCTCCAGTGCCTCGTTCAGGACACGCTCGGCGTCGTCCAGGTTCTTCTCCAGCTCGATCGTGTCGTACACGCGGTTGTACCCGCGCAGGTAGAGATCCTCGTCCTTCATGCCCGGCCGGTGCTTGAAGTGGAGCATTCCCGCACCTTCGACGAAGCCGTGGGTCATGAGCGCGCCGGTGCTGACGATGGCCTGCACCCAGCCGCGGTCGATCATCTCGCACAGGATCATGCCCTGCTTGGCGACGGTCATGGCGCCGGAGATGGTGACCACGCGGAAGCACTCTGGATCGCGCACCATGGCCTCGAGAACGTCCGCGGCCTCGCCGAGCCGCCGGCCTCCAAAGGCCGTGCGGGACATGGCGCGCACCAGGTCGTCCACGCTGCCGACGGATCCGATGTCCAGGGGCTGGAGGGGCTCGAGTCCGTCGTCGTGGCCCCGTCCGTACTGGCTCTCGTCGCGGGCCTTGGGCATGGCGCGCCAACGCTAGCACGCTGCTGTGGGTCAGTCGGCGAGCGGGAGCGGCGCCAGCTGGTCGACGTCCGTCACGGGCAGGGAGCACACGCGTCCGCGACACATGTACGCGGTGGCCACGCCCCCCCGTGCCTCCCGGCCCTGGAGCCAGGTCGGGTCCACGCCCTCGGCCGGCGGTGCTCCCGGCGCTGCGACCAGCACCGCGTCCTCGGGCGCCAGGATGCGCCGGGCGCGATCCGCCAACGCGCGGGTGCCGTCATCGTCCGGATCGCCGATGACCACGGCCACCGAGAGTCCGCGCGCTCGGAGCGCCACGGCTCGCAGCAGGGTCGGGTAGGCGTGCGGGGCCCGTTCCAGGGCGAAGGCGTGGTTGCGAATCACGCGATCGGCGATCTCGTCCAGATCACGCCGCCCCGACAGCGCAGCCAGCCGCGCGAGTCCCAGGGTGGCGAGCCCCGAGGCATGGGGCGTGGCACCGTCGTGATCCGACCGCGGCCGGTGGACCAGGCGCTCGCCGTCCGCCGGAGTGAGGAAGAGGTCCCCCTCGTCCGGGTCGAAGAAGCGAGATGCGATGGCGTCGGCGGTGCGCACGGCGGCCGAGAGGAATCGGCCCTCCGCCGTCGCTCGGTGGAGATCCAGCAGGGCTTCCAGCAGCGCCGCGTGATCGTCGAGGAAGCCCGAGACGCGGGCGCGCCCCTCGTTGAAGATCCGCAGCAGCTCTCCCTCTGGACCGACCATGTGCTCCAGCACGAAGTCCGCGGTCCGGGCCGCGTCGGCGACCATGCCCGGATCGCCGAGCCAGCTCCCGGCCCGAGCCAGTCCCGAGATCGCGTACGCGTTCCACGAGGTCACGCGCTTGCGGTCGGTGCCGGGCGGGACCCGCCGCTCCCGCGCGCAGCGCAGGGCTTCGCGCTGCGCCTCGAACGCCTCGCGCGGAGCCCGCGCGCGATCGATCAGGTGGTTGGTGCCGCCTTCGAAGTTGCCCTCCGCGGTCACGCCGTACGCCTCGCAGAAGGAGGCGCCCTCGCTTCGCAGCACCGCCTCGATCTGGTCGGGCCGCCACACGTAGAATTTGCCCTCGACGCCCTCGCTGTCCGCGTCCTGGCTCGCGTAGTACCCGCCCTCGGGACCGCTCATCTCGCGGGCCAGGTAGCGGGCGGTCTCACGCACGGGCCACGCGAGATCCCGCTCGTCGCCGCCGCGCCGCAGGACCTCGGCGTAGACCCGCAGCAGGAGTCCCTGGTCGTAGAGCATCTTCTCGAAGTGGGGGATGCTCCAGTGGTCGTCGACGCAGTAGCGGTGGAAGCCGCCGCCCAGGTGATCGTAGAGCCCGCGCCGCGCCATCTCGCGGCACGTGAAGACGCAGTGTTCCAGGACCCGACCGCCGAGCTCCGCCGGGAGGAAGTCGAGCGCCGCCAGCAGCATCTCGAGGTTGGTCGGGGTCGGGAACTTGGGCGCACCGCCAAATCCGCCGTTGGAGAGGTCGGCCCCCCGCATCAGCTCGGTGGCGGCGGCCACCACGCTGTGCGCCCCCGGCAGCTCCTGGGCGACGCCCGTCGGGCGCTGGGCGAGCGTTGCCAGGATCTGGCCGGCGGTCCGGTCCACCTCGCCGCGCCGGTTCTGGTAGGCGTCGCTCACCGATGACAGCAGCTGACGGAAGGACGGCATCCCGTGGCGCGGCTCGGGCGGGAAGTAGGTGCCGCCGTAGAACGGCTTGCCGTCCGGCGTGCAGAAGACCGTGAGCGGCCAGCCGCCCTGCCCGGTGAGGCGCACCACTGTGTCCATGTAGATCTGGTCGACGTCGGGCCGCTCCTCCCGGTCTACCTTCACACTGACGAAGAGCTTGTTCATCAGCGCGGCGGTCTCCTCGTCCTCGAAGGATTCGTGCTCCATCACGTGGCACCAGTGGCACGCGCTGTAGCCGATCGAGACGAGCAGCGGAACGTCCCGGGTGCGGGCGCTCTCGAGGGCCTCGTCGCCCCAGGGATACCAGTCGACGGGGTTGGAGCGGTGCTGGAGCAGGTAGGCGCTCGTCTCGTTCGCGAGCCGATTCTGGGGCGGACTGGGCGACCGGCTGGGCATGGCCGCAGTGTACGGGAGCGGCAGGGGAGGGGCTTGATATCGTTGCGGCGTGTCCGTTTCCGTATCCGACTGGGAGTCCCTTCGAGCAGAGGCCGCGACCGCGCTCGAGAGTGCCTTCGCCTTCATCGAGAAGCACGGCGACGAGCTCGCCCGCCTGCGCACCCAGGTGTTCCTCCAGGCGGCGCCGCCCGGCCAGGCGGTCGACGCGGTCGCCGCGGGCCAGCGCGCGGACGGGTCGTTCCCGGGCTCGGGGCCGCTACTGGCCGAAGCGCTCGGCTACGAGACGCCGGTCAGCCTGGCACCGCCGGAGGTCACCGGAACCCTGTTCGCCCTCGGCGCCCTCGCGGACCTGAAGGCGCTCCACCACCCGGCCGTCGAGGGCGCGGTCTCGTTCCTGGCGGCGCGCCAGGCGGAGGACGGCGGCTGGGGCACGGCGCCGGACGACGAGGATCGGATCTTCCTGACGGGCATGTTGGGGGGCTTCCTTGGCCGCACGCGGATCGTCCGGCCCGCCGTCCTGGACGGGGCCGGGCGCTTCCTCGAGGCGCACTGGTCGCCGGAGCGGATCGAGGGCGGGCGCTGGTCGCGCATCACGGCCTTCACCCACTTCTTTACCAACGTCCACCATGAGCTCTCGGACGAGGCGCTCCAGTGGTGTGGCCGCGAGCTAGAGCGCGGCTTCCGGACCGGCCGCTTCGAGGCGGTGGCGGTGGCCAGGACCCTGATCGACTGCGACGCGGCGGCGCTGCCCGGCTTCGGCGTGCCGCCCGACGAGCTGCTGGCCGCGCTCCTGCGGCAGCAGGGAGGCGACGGCGGGTTCGCCGAGCTTGCCGCCGGGGGGCCGACCGCGCGCGTCGCGCCCAGCCTCGATGCCGTCGTCGCCATCCTCGCCCTCAGCGCCGCCCTTTGACCGGGGGCTCACCCCGCCGGTGCGCGGACGGTGCTTGCGCGCCCGCCGCCCGCGCGGCAGTCTCGGGACTCGCCCGGAGGCCCCCGCATGTTCAATCTCGCTCACGTTCACGAAGCCCTGGCCTCGGTGATTCCGGATCGCGAGTGCCTGATCTTTCGCGATCGCCGCTTCAGCTGGTCGCAGGTCACCGAGCGAACCCGGCGACTGGCCAGCGTTCTGCGCGCGCACGACCTGGGCTGCCACACACCCCGCTCGGCGCTTTCGAACCTGTCGAACTGGACGTCGGGCCAGGACCACGTCGCCCTCTATCTGCACAACGGCAACGAGTACATGGAGGGCATGCTGGGCGCCTTCAAGGCGCGCTGCGTTCCCTTCAACGTCAACTACCGCTACGTCGAGGAGGAGCTCCTGTACCTCTTCGACAACGCGGATGCGCGGGCGGTGGTCTATCACGCGTGCTTCGCACAGGTGCTGGAGAAGATCCGCGATCGCCTGTCCGGGGTGGTGCTCTGGCTCCAGGTCGAGGACGGCTCGGGGAACCCGCTCCTGCCCGGAGCCGTCGAGTACGAGCGCGCCCTGGCCGAGGCAACGCCGGACCCGCCCCAGGATCTCTCCGCCGACGACCTCTACATCCTCTACACGGGCGGCACGACCGGCATGCCCAAGGGCGTGCTGTGGCGCCAGGAGGACATCTTCCTGGCGGCCCTCACGGCAGGGGGCGCGCCGGAGAGCGTCGGGGCCCTGCAAGGACGCGTTCGGGAAGGGCGGGGCATCCGCTCGCTGCCCGCGCCGCCCTTCATGCACGGCGCCGCCCATTGGGTTGCCTTCAACATGTGGCACATCGGTGGCACCGTGATCGTCCAGTCCCAGGTCGATCGGCTCGACCCCGACGACATCTGGTCCACCGTCGAGCGCGAGAAGGTGAACGCCATCACCATTGTGGGCGACGCCTTCGCCCGGCCACTCCTGGACCAGCTCGAGGAGAAGGACTACGACCTCTCGAGCTTGTTCCTGGTCAGCTCCGGCGGCGCGATCCTGACGGCCGCGCTGAAGGACCAGCTCCTCGCCAAGCTCCCCCAGGTGCGCATCATGGACGCGCTCGGCTCCTCGGAGACAGGCGCCCAGGCGGCCCACACCTCGACGGCCGGCCAGAAGGCGTCCACCGGGAGCTTCGCCATGTCGCCGGGGAACGTGGTGCTGCGCGAGGACCTGTCCGGGATCCTCGAGCCCGGCTCTCCCGACACGGGCTGGCTGGCCCGGTGCGGAAACGTTCCCCTCGGCTACTACAAGGACGAGGCCAAGACGGCCAAGACCTTCCCGCTGGTGGACGGCGTGCGCTACGCGGTGCCCGGCGACCGGGCGCAGGTAGCCGAGGACGGGACCCTGCGCCTGCTCGGGCGCGACTCTGCCACGATCAACAGCGGCGGCGAGAAGATCTTCGCCGAGGAGGTGGAGCACGCGCTCAAGCACCATCCCTCGGTCTACGACGCGGTCGTGGTCGGAACCCCCAACGAGCGCTGGGGCCAGCAGGTGACCGCCATCGTGCAGCTTCGCGCTGGGGACCGCCCCGCCGAGGACGAGCTCAAGAAGACTGCCCGCGAGCACATCGCGAGCTTCAAGCTGCCCAAGGCCTTCGTGTACGTGGACCAGATCGTCCGCGCGCCCAGCGGCAAGGCCGACTACCGCTGGGCGAAGAGCCGGGCCCTCGAAGCCCTCGGTGCAGACAACGGAAAGGGAGCCTGAAGATGGGTGAGCTGCTCTTTGAGAAGCTGGATCACGTCGCCACCTTGACCCTCAACCGCCCCGAGCGGCTGAACGCCATCACCGGGCCCATGCTCGACGAGCTGTCGCGCGCGCTGGTGGAGTGCAACGAGGACCCGGAGGTGCGGGTGGTCGTGCTGACCGGGGCCGGGCGCGGCTTCTGCGCCGGCCTCGACCTTCGGGACCAGGCCTCGGGCGAGGGCCTCGGCGGCGCCGACATCGGCGGCGCCACCCAGCGCTTCGACCTGCGCAACGCGCCGCCGGTGGTGCTGAACAAGATGGACAAGCCCACGGTCTGTGCGCTGAACGGCGGTGCGGCCGGCTACGGGATGGACCTGGCCCTCGGCTGCGACATCCGGGTGGCCGCGGATACCGCCAAGATCTCGGCCGCCTTCACCCGCCGCGGCGTCCTGCCCGAGAGCGGCGGCACCTGGCTGCTGCCGCGCATCGTGGGCTGGTCCCAGGCCGCCGAGATCATGTTCACGGGCCGCACCCTGTCTGCGCAGCAGTGCCTCGAGCTCGGCCTGGTGAGCCGGGTGGTTCCCGCCGACCGGCTCCAGGAGGAGGTGCGCGAGCTGGCGGTGGAGATCGCGGGCAACGCGCCGCTGGCGGTGCAGGCCACCAAGCGCATGATGCGCATGGGTCAGGACGAGACCTTCGAGGCCAACGTGCACCACGTCTTCCTGCAGCTCCTGCCGCTCTTCCGCAGCCGGGACTTCGTGGAAGGCGTGAAGTCGTTCCTGGAGAAGCGAAAGCCGGAGTTCGAGGGCCGCTAGTGCCGGCCGATCCGATCCTCGTCTTCGCCGGAAGCGGCAGTCCGCGCCTCACCCGGGGCATCTGCGAGTACCTCGGAGTCGAGCCGGCTGCGTGCGAGGTGCTTCGGTTCTCGGAGGGGAATCTCTTCGTGCGCGTCCAGGAGAACGGGAAGAAGGCGCGCAACTTCGCGCGTCGTCTCGGCACGTCGCTGGCGATCGCCGAGAAGGAGCGGAGCGCGCACGACGAGCGCGCGGACGTGCTCGAGCTGATCGGCGAGGTCGAGGGCCGCACGGCGCTGCTGGTCGATGA
>JAPUKG010000232.1 GCA_027295775.1 Pseudomonadota bacterium | reverse complement strand
GGTCGGCAACGGCCACCAGATCAGCGTCTGCGACAACGGGCTGGGCATCGCACCGGAACACGTCTCGCACATCTTCGAGGCGTTCCAGAGCTTCCCCCGCGCGCAGGGACGCAAGGGAACAGGTATGGGCCTGGCGATCGTGAAGAAGATCGCAGAGAAACAGGGCGGGCGAGTCTGGGTGGACAGCAAGCCCGGTGAAGGCGCTGCGTTCCACGTGTTGCTTCCGGGCGCATAGAGCCAGGACGTATCACGCGCGCGGGCGCCGCGCGGCGGAGTTGGGGTAGCCTCGGCGCCGTCTCATGTATCCCGAGCTCTTCACCATCCCCTACGTGAACTTTCCCATCAGCACCTTCGGTGTGATGATGGCGATCGCGTTTCTCACGGGCTCCTGGATCACGTCGCTGCGCATGAAAGAGGAGGGGCTCGACCCGGAGCTCGCGACCACGCTGCTCGTGTACGTGATGCTCGGTGGCATTGCAGGGTCGAAGCTCTACTTCGCCGTCGACGTGCACCTGCGCACCGGCATTCCATTCACGGACCTGCTGTTCGCGCGGGACGGCATTACCTGGTACGGGGGGCTCTTGGCCGCCACCGCGGCTGGCGCCGTCGGGTCCCGCATCCACGGTGTCTCGGTGCTGACCGTGATGAACTGCACGGCCGTGGCGGGCGCCGTGGGCCAGTCACTGGGACGGGTTGGCTGCTTCCTCGTAGGCGACGACTACGGCGTGGTGACCGATCTGCCCTGGGGCGTGGCGTTTCCACAGGGCGCGCCGCCGACGCTCGAGCGCGTCCACCCCACCCAGATCTACGAGATCCTGTGGCTGCTGCCGGTGGCGGCCCTGCTCTGGCGCCGGCGCCACAAGAGCCCATTCCTTTTTGGCGAGTATCTCGCTGCCAACGGTTTCGGGCGGATCTTCATCGAGATGCTTCGCATCAATCCGAAGGTGGCGTTCGGGCTCACCGAGCCCCAGATCGTCGGCGTCGTGCTGCTCGTGCTCGGTATTGGTTCCTGGCTCTACTTCCAACGGCGCGAGTCGCTCGCGGCATGAGTCAGTCGTAGAGGATGAACCAAGGCCGATCATCCCTGCTGCGCGTCTTCTCGCTCTACGCCGTGTCGGGCTTCGTCAGCCTGGGGTATCAGGTCGCCTGGTTTCGCATCTTCACGGGCTGGTTCGGATCGACGAATCTCACCTTCGCCCTGGTGGTGTGCAACTTCATCGGCGGCCTGAGCCTGGGCGCCATTCTGAGCGAACGCCTGACGACGCTGTTCGAAAGGCGTCTCCACCTGAAGGACCGGTTGCGCATCTACGGCGCGCTCGAGCTGTGCGTCGGCACCACGGTGCTGTTGACGCTGCTGGCGGAGCAGGTTCCCGCAGACCTGTGGGGAGTATTCCCGTACGACCTGCGCGGCGAGATCTGGGTCCAGACCGCGTCCTATCGGCTTTCCCAGGTGGGACTCGCTGCCGCCTGCGTCCTGGTTCCCTGCATCTTCATGGGCGCGACCTTTCCGTTGCTCTGCAACGTCTTCGTTGGAGAGCCGCGGGGGGATCGCTTCCCGGCCGCGCTCTACGCCTGGAACACCCTCGGTGCCTGTGTGGGAGTGCTGGCTTGCCAGTTCGTCTTTTTCCTATGGCTCGGCCACGAGCGCACCTTCTGGCTGATGGCGGGGATGAACCTGCTGCTGGGGCTCTACTTCCTGGTGAGCGGCGGGGCTCCGCGCAGCGCCGGTGAAGCCCACGCCGAGCCGGCGCCAGCCAGTGCGGTCGATCCAGCGACGGCAGGGTCCGGCGTCCTGCTCACCTTTGCGCTGCTTTCCGGGTTCCTGGCGGGCGCTCTGGAGGGCGATCTGTTCAAGCGGATCAGCTTCCTCATCCAGGTCAGTCCCGGCGCCACGATGTCGTTCATCTCGTTCTGGGCGATTCTCGGGATCTTCCTGGCGAGCGTGCTGGTCTACCGGTCTGCGCGTCTCACGCTGGCCGTGATCAAGCTCTGCTTCGTGGCCGCACTGGCCTACTACCTCGTCGCCTGGCAGCTCCGGGATCTCATCATCTACCCGACGCTCTTCCATTCGACTCCGGCCCACCTCCTGTTCTTCACCGGGATCTACGTCTTTCCGCCGTTCTTCCTGATCTCCTTCCTGCTGCCCTACACGTGCAACCTCCTGCAGACCCGAAGGCAACACCTGGGTCTTGCCTATGGGCTGAATACCGTGGCGTTCTGCGTGGGTCTGATCGGCTTCTCCCTGATCGCCCCGAAGGTCAACATCTTCTTCTCGCTGAAGCTCTTCATGGTCACCCTGGCTCTCGGCACCCTGCTGCTGATCTTTCTCTCGGAGACGCGGCCCTTGTCGCTCTGGAAGCCCGTGGTTGCGTTGGCCGGCTTCGCGGTCGCGCTGCTCGTGACACCGGCGGACTTCGACAGGGACTACTTCCTTCCCGACAGCCACCCGGCGACGAAGCCGATCACCGCGGTCAAGAGCAACGGCGCAGACACCACCTTCGTCGCGGGCGGTACGAACCTCTACTTCGGCAGGCTGCCGATGTCGGCCACCGCCTACAAAGCGCAGGTGTATCAGCGTCTGATGGCGCACTTCCCGCTGCTGGTCCATCCAAGGCCGGAGAAGGCCCTGCTGATCTGCTTTGGCGTGGGCAACACCGCTTCCGCCATCGCGGCGCACGACAGCATCGTGAGGATCGATGCCGTGGACCTGAACGACAACGTCTTCGAGACCGCGCCGGAGTTCGCCGAGTCGAATCTCGAGGTGTTCCGAGATTCGCGACTTCGAATGATCCACGACGACGGACGCGACTTCCTGACCCGGACGGACGAGAGCTACGACCTGATCACGAGCGAGCCACCGCCGCCGCTCGCGGCGGGCGCCTATCGACTGTACTCCCGCGAATTCTACCAAGCGGCACTCGACCACCTGTCGCCCGAGGGCCTGATGAGCCAGTGGCTCCCGATGGGCCAGCTGCCCGAAAGAGCCCAGAACCTGGCGGTCCGGACCTTCCTCGACGCGTTTCCCCACACCTTGTTGCTGATGGGCTACGGGAAGGATCTGATCCTCGTCGGAAGCCCGGCGCCCATCGATCTCGAGCGCCTGGCGCAACGCTTCTCCGAATCGCAGGGCGTCGTCGAGGACCTTGCGCGGATCCGCGTCCTCGAGCCAGCGGACCTACACAAGCGAATCATGTTGACGGACGAGAAGCTGAGATTCTATTACCAGACCGGGCGGCTGCTGAGCGACCAACGCAACGATTTCGAGCACATCCTCGGCTCGTAGCGAACAGCTCACGCTTCGCCGCCGATCCGCGAGAGCAGCTTGCCGGCCGCCCGCACGATTCGCTCGCGATCCTCACCCTCCGCGAGCTGGCGGATGCTGACCACCGCGTCATGGGCGAGGCCGGAGAGATCCGACGCCTCCCCGTCCGCCGCGTCGGCCCAGTCCGAGAGTCGCGCCACACTCTCGGCGTAGTCGCGCGCCAGGTACGCCTGCATGCCGTGGGCGTAGGCCACCAGCCGGGAGGTCTCCTGCGCGGCGGCGCCCTGCTCCGCCGCCAACTGCAGTGCGCGAACCGCTTCCGGGTAGTAGCCGCTGCGAAGCAGGGAGTAACCCGCCCGCAGGTAGCCGCTGGCCGCGTTCCCGTAGATGTCCGCCAGCACGTCGCCGATCGATTGCCCGAAGGCGCTCTCGATTGCGGCCGCGTTCTCGACCAGAAAACGGGCGATCAGCGGATCCTCGCGGTGTGCGGTGAGCAGGCTCTTCAGCGGATCGACGCTGCGCGCGAGCAGCGCCTCGGTCTCCGCCAGACCCTCCTCGAGGCGTGCCGACACGCCCTCCTGAATGCGCGCGAACTCGTCGAAGAGGGCGGCCTCCTCGGCTCCGGCCTCCGACCGAAGCGCCTC
>JAPUKG010000231.1 GCA_027295775.1 Pseudomonadota bacterium | reverse complement strand
CTCGAGCTGGGCAGCCAGCCGGAACAGGGTGGCCTCGTCGCCGAACCGGCCCGCGAACTGGACGCCGACCGGAAGCCCCTGCTCGTTCCAGGCCAGGGGTACGGACATGGCGGGGTTCCCGGAGACGTTGAAGATCTGGGTGAAGCCCGTGGTCTTGAGGACGCTGGTGACGTAGTCCTTCGTGTCCGGATTGGTGAGCGCGAGCGTGCCGAGGAGCAGCGGCGGTGCCGCCATGGTCGGCGTAACCAGCACGTCGTAGCGCTGCAGGAAGACCGCCACCTGGCGTCCCACGCCGTGGACGATCCGCACCGAGCGCGCGTACTCGCTGGCGCGGACGTTCTCGGCCAACTTCACCATGCGCTGGGTCATGGGCTCGATGTCGTTCGGGCCGAGCTCTCGTCCCAGGGCCTCGGTCCGATCCTCGAGCGTGGCGATCAGATTGGCGAAGATGATCACGCGGGTGGCGTTGCCGAGGGTCTCGGCGTCCACCGCCAGCTCCGCCTCCTCGACGTCGTGACCGAGCTCTGCGCACAGTCGAGCCGCGTCCTCTACCGCCGCCACGCAGTCGGGATGGGTCTCGACGCCGTTGAAGGAGCGCGTCTGCACTGCCACGCGCAGCCGGCCCGCGGGCGCTCCCACCTCTTCGAGGTAGGGGCGCTCGAGCGGCGGCGCCCAGTAGGGCGCGCCCAGGTCCGGACCCTGGGTGACATCCAGCAAGGCGGCGCTGTCGCGCACCGAGCGGGTGACGGCGTGCGCCGTGCTCATCCCCGCCCAGCCCTCGCCGACGTCGGGGCCCAGGGGAGTGCGCGCACGGGTGGGCTTCATGCCGAACAGGCCGCAGCACGAGGCCGGGATGCGGATCGAGCCGCCTCCGTCGCTGGCGTTCGCGGCCGGCAGGATGCCGCCGGCGACCGCCGATGCGGCGCCGCCGGAGGAGCCGCCGGCGGTGTGGTCGGGGCTCCACGGATTGTGGGTCACACCGAACAGCGTGGACTCGGTGGTGGTAGTGATTCCGAACTCGGGCGACGCGGTCTTGCCGAAGACGACCAGTCCGGCGCGCTTGTAGCGCGCGGTGAGCTCGGCGTCGTGATCGGGGACGAAGTCCCGGAAGAGCGCGCAGCCGTTGGTGGTGGCCACGCCGGCGTAGTGGGCGTGGAGATCCTTCAGCAGGAAGGGAACGCCGTGGAAGGGCCCGTCCGGCAGCCCCTCCCGGACCGCCGCTCGGGCCTGCTCCAGCATCGGGATGACCACGGCGCCGAGCCTCGGGTTGCGTTCCTCGAGGCGTTCGATCGCCGCCTCCAGGAGCTCGTCGGCGCTGGTCTCGCCCGATTTCACCAGCTTGGCCAGGCCGAGCGCGTCGTAGGACTCGTACTCGCGCATGACCGCATCCTCTCACATCAGGCCGCGCGCTGCTCCCGCTGACGCTCGCGGAGGGTCTCCCGGACCTCCGCGTGCTCCCGCTCGTTCAGGGAGAAGCGGAGCAGGAGCAGCGCCGCGATGACGTAGGAGACGAAGGGCGCACCCGCGAAGAGCAGACGCATGGTCCAGAGCGTCGTCTCGCTCTGCACGACGTTCGCCTGGAACCCGGACAGCTGCAGCAGGAAGCCCGTGAAGGCGATGGCCCCACCCCCCGCGAGTTTCAGGGCCAGGTTCCAGGTGGCGAAGTACGCCCCTTCCTTTCGCTGTCCCGTGCGCAGCTCGTCGTAGTCGATCACGTCGGCCTGGATCGAGGGGCCCACCATCATCCCGCAGCCGTGGCAGGCGCCGATCACCACCACCCCCACGATCAGGGGCAACCACACCCCCACCGGTGCGAAGAGCAGGCCGCCGAACGCCAGCGCCTTGATTCCCATGGTGAGCGCCCACAGGTTCCGCTTGCCCACGCGCCGGGAGAGGGGCAGCCACAGCGGGATGGTCACGCCCATCACCACCAGCGCCGCCGCCAGGAAGACCGAGGTCATGCCCGGCAGCAGGAAGTCGTACTCCGTCGCGTACGGGAAGACGGTGATCATGGCGGAGAAGCCCAGGGTCTCGAGGAAGAAGACCGCGAGCAGCAGCCGCGCGTGCGGGTTGCGCAGCACGTCGCTGAAGGCAGCGTAGGGGCGGGTCGCGCCGCGGCCCTGGAAGTCGGGCCGCTCGCGCACCCGCGCGGTGGTGAGCAGAATCAGGCCCAGGCTGACGAGCCCCGCCGCCAGCGCGAGCGCGGTGGCGGTGTCGCGCGGGTTCGCCGCGCGCTCCAGCGTGAAGAGCGCGCCCGCCGCCAGCAGGACGCCGGTCATGTCGAGGATCGCCCGGCCGGCGAAGACGCGCGTGCGGTCGTGGTGATCCAGGGTGAGCTCCGCGCCGAGCGAGGCATGGGGAACGTTCAGGATGGTCATCGCCGAGTAGAAGAGCAGGATCCCGGCGCCCATCCAGATCGCGAGCGCCGACGCGCCCAGGCTGGCCGGCGGCGACCAGAGCCCCACGAAGACCACGGACAAGGGCAGTGCGGCCGCCAGGAACCAGGGGCGGCGGCGGCCGAGCCGGCTTCGGGTGCGGTCGCTCCAGTAGCCCGCCAGGGGGTCCGAGATCGCGTCCCACACCTTGGAGATGCCGAACAGCAGGCCCATCACGGCGGGTGCCAGCAGCAGGACGTCGGTGCTGAACTTCAGCAGATAGAACGAGATCAAGGAGCTCATGAAGCCCATGCTGACCGAGGGCAGGGCGTAGACGGCAATGGCGCCCGTCGGGATCCGCTTCTCGTCGCCGCTCATCGATTCCCCCTTCTGCGTCAGACAACCGTGCCCGGAAACCACTGCGCCTAATGGCTGGACTTTGGTCCAACCTTATCTTAGACTCGGGTCTAAGTTCAATGGACTCGGCTTCCAGATGACCGGAAAACGCGAGAAGAATCGGGAAGATCAGGGGATGCGCATCCTCGAGGCTGCCCGCGACCTCTTTGCCGAGCGGGGCTTCGACGAGGTCACCATGGCCGAGATCGCGG
>JAPUKG010000230.1 GCA_027295775.1 Pseudomonadota bacterium | reverse complement strand
GAGGCGGGGAGGCGCGTGCAGGAGGAGCTGCGCCGCCCGGCGACCAGGCTCGAGCGCATCCAGCGCGGCGGGTCCCTGGAAGGCACCGACCTCGCGGCCATCGACCGGACCGACGAGCTCGGCCTCGAGGATCACGCGAATCCGCGCACGGCGCCCGCTGCGCCGACGGATCGCGCCCTGCCCGTGGCGATCTTCGAGGAGGAGAAGGTGCGGGTGGAGTCGGGCCGCTGGTGGGACCACCCGAAGGTGAACCTCCTCCGGCGCACCCTCGACGCCGACCGGGACGGCCATCCCGAGCTGGTCCGCTACGTGGACGCCGAGACCGGGCACCTCTTCCGCCAGGAGGAGGACCGAAACTACGACGGCGTGACGGACGCCTGGAGCGACTACCGGAGCGGGGTCGTGGTCGCGCGCGTGCTGGACAGCAACGACGACGGCAACCCCGACGTCTGGGAGCGCTACCACGGGACGCGCATGACCGTGCGCGAGATCGACCGCGACGACGACGGGGTGCGCGACGCATTCTACCGGTACGAGGGCGGCTCCCTGATCGAGGAGCGCCACGACGCCGACAACGACGGTCGTGTGGACCTGCGCATCGTCTACGCCGACCGCCGCCGGATCCGCGACGAAGAGGACCAGGACAAGGACGGTCGAATGGACACCTGGCGGAGCTACGTCGTCACCGACGGCGTGGAGCTGGTGTCGCGGATCGAGCGCGACAAGAAGGGCCGCGGCTTCGCCGACACCTTCGAGACCTTCGGCGCCCAGGACGGCGTGGCGGTCCTCCTCAAGCGCGAAGAGGACGTGAACGGCGACGGAGAGGTGGACATCATCTCGCACTACGAGAACGGAAAGCTGGTCCGCCGCGAGATCGCGAACCCGGATCTCGTTCCGCTCTAGCAGCGAGCCCCTGCCAGGCTAGCCCACCGCCTCGGCGACGAAGGCCATCACCCGCTCGAGGTCGCTCTCGACCCGGGCGGCTGCAGGCAGACCGGGGATCTCGTCGCGGCGGGCCAGGTACGCCACCAGGGGCCGGCCGTACGCGAGGGCCAGGCGCACCTCGCTGGCGGTGCCGGCGCCGCCCGGGAGCGCGATGATCGCGTCCGAAGTCAGCACGTTGATATGATTGCGCGACCCTGGCTCGGCGCCTCTCTCTCCCGAGAGCGGAAGGTGGGTCCGCACCGGGATTTCGACCCAGGGGTTGGGGTAGGCGTCGCCGTGTCCGCTGGGCAAGACCCCGATGACCGAACCCCGGCGCCCGGGCGCCTGGAAGAAGGCGCGGCTCACCGCCTCCATCACGCCACCCCCGCCGCCCGTGAGCAGGTGCACTCCCTGGGCAGCCAGGCGGCGACCGATGGGCTGCGCACGCGCTTCGTGGCTCTCGCTGCCGGAGCCCATCACTCCGACGATCGGCAGGCAGTGGCTCTGCAAGACACCAGCATAACGCCCGCGGAGGTGAATTCGGATGGGCTAACCTGCGTCGAAGGTTCCATCACCCCCAGCAAGGCGAGCGCCCATGTCGCAGGTCACGAAGTCCATCCTCGTCGGCGGTGTCCTCCTCGCGTCGATCGCCGTCGCCGCCTGTCAGCCGAAGGTACTGCGCGGGGGCGAGGGCACCGAGAACCCGAACCTCGACCGGCCCGCGCTCAGCACCAAGCTCGACAAGGCGGACCTGGACTACCTCGTCTCCCAGAACCTGGGTCCGCTGCTCGAGTCCCGATTCTGGACTCGCGACGTGGAGGGTGCGCCTGGGGAGCCCATCGTTGCGATCTGGCCGATCCGGAACGCCACCTCGGAGCACCTCGAGGACCAGATGCTCCAGCTGCTGTCTTCCATCGAGACCGCGCTGGTGAACAGCGGCGAGGTCCGGGTGGTGGCGCGCGCGCGCCAGGAGCAGCTGGCCCAGGAGATCGGCTTCCAGCAGAGCGCGACCTTCGACCCGGGCTCGGCCCGGCGGCTGGGCCGGCAGCTGGGCGCCCAGTACCTCGTCACGGGGAAGCTCACCGGCGTCGACGAGCGCCTCGACAAGACCCGTCGCATCCAATACAGCCTGTTCATGCAGGTGCTCGAGATCGAGACGGGCATCGTGAAGTTCCAGCACGAGTCGGCGCGCAGCAAGGCCATCCAGCGCTGAACCGCGGCCTCCGGAGATGACACCGGTGCGCACCCTCCGCGGGCCGCTTCCGCTGCTCTCGCTAGCGCTCGCCCTTCACCTGGGATGTGCCACCTACTCCGACCGTCTGACCGAGACGCGCCTGCGGGTCACGGCCGGCGACCTGGAGGGCGGGATCGGCATGCTGGACGGCATCCTCGACGTGGACGAGAGCCAGCCCCTGCCCGACAAGTTCGACTCGGACACCGCGCTGGCTGTGCTCGAGCGCGGCACCCTGTTCCAGGCGATCGGCGAGTACGAGAACGCCGCCCGGGACATGGGCGTGGCGGACGAGCAGCTCCAGCTTCTCGACATCGCCGGGGACGCCGCCGGGAACATCGGGAAGTACATCTACAGCGACAGCGCCGCGAAGTATCAGGCGTCGCCGACAGAGAAGTTGTCCCTCAACGGCTTCAACATGCTGAACTACCTGGCCGAGGGAAACCTGGACGGCGCGCGGGTGGAGGCACGTCGCTTCACCGTGATGCGCCAGTACCTTCGGGAATTCGCGCCAGAGGACGACCACGGCTCGTTCGGCTCCTACCTGGCCGGCTTCGTATTCGAACGGCTGGGCGAAGTCGAGTCCGCCATGCGCTACTACGACGAGGCGCTCGCGATGCGTCGCTTCGAGACCCTGCGCGGCCCCCTCGCACGGCTCTCGCCGCGGGCGTTGTATCGCGGCCAGCACGTGGGGCCGTTCCTGGCCTCGGGAACGCCGCCGCCGCCGCCCGGCGCGAACGCGGCGGAGATCCTCACCGTCGTGAGCGTGGGGCGGGTGCCCTTCAAGATTCCGGAGCGCATGCCCATCGGGGCGGCGATCGGTATCGGCGGAGCGTTCATCTCGGGCAATCCCGACGTCCTGGGCTATAGCGTCTTCAAGGTCGTGGTGTATCCGGAGCTGGCGCCTCCGGACAGCGTCTTCGACGAGGCCACGCTGCGGATCGACGGGGAGGAGGCGCTTCTCGAGCTGGCGAGCGATCTGGGAGCCGAGATCCGCAGGGAATACGAGAGCCTCAAGCCGCGCATCCTCGGCGCGGCCCTGTCGCGCATGATCGTGCGGGCCGCGGCAGCGGAGGCGGCGCGGGCGGCGGGCGGCCAGCAGAGCAGCGGGCTCGGCTGGTTTCTGGCCCTGCTGACCGAGGGGGCATTGGTCGCCGTCGACAAGCCCGACACCCGCTCCTGGCAGTTCCTGCCCGGCCGCGTCTTCGTGTCCCGGGAGACTGTCGCGCCGGGGCGTCACACCGTGGAGATCGCTCTCGACGGGGCGCAGGATGAGCAGTGGACGGTCGAGGTCGAAGCGCCGCCCGGCGGCTTCGCCGTCGTGGTGCTGACCGTGCCCCGCTAGAAGAAGCCCCCGATGGCCGCGAAGGGCAGGAACGCGATGTCCAGCGGGATCGTGAACACGAAGAACAAGGGCTTCAGCGCCGGCGTCATGGTGGAGTTCGCGAGCCCGCGGCTCATGCCGAAGAGGTAGTCGCTGTTGTAGCCCTGGCGATCTTCGAGCTGCACCGCCGCTTCGACCGCGGTGTCGGAGAAGACCGGGGATGCCGGAACCGGCTCCGCCGCGGTGGCCGCAGAGACCGCGGCAACTCCCCAGAACAGTGCGGCCACTGCCAGCGCGACGCGAAACGTGTTCATCTCTCCTCCTTCGTGACGGAACCGCTGCGCATGGTATCGCAGCCGTGTCGATCTCCTCCGCTCCGGGAGAGGCTATCATGGTGTCGGTGAGGGGGCGGAAGACGATCCTGCTGGGCGCGGCGCTCCTCTGGGGGTGCGCCGCCTTTCCGCCGCTCCCGCCGTCCGCGCTCGAGCCCGAGTGGCAGGTCCACCGCCTCGAAGCGGCGGCGATTCGCGAGTCCTCCGGTCTGGTGGCGAGCCGCCAGTACCCCGGGATCTTCTGGACCCACAACGACTCGGGAGACGTCCCGCGGATCTTCGCCATCACCGCCGAGGGCGGGCTCGTCGCCGAGTTCCGGGTAGAGGGCGCGCTCCACCGCGACTGGGAGGACATCGCCGCCGACCCGGACGGGAACCTCTACGTCGGCGACTTCGGCAACAACTTCAACGACCGGCGCGACCTGCGCGTCTACCGGATCCCCGAGCCCGATCCGGCTGGCGGAGACGGCGTGGCGTGGGCGGACCAAGAGCTCCCCTTCCGCTACGCCGACCAACGAGCGTTTCCCGACCCGAAGGCGCGCAACTTCGACGCGGAGGCCCTCTTCTGGATGGACGGCGGCCTCGTCATCCTGACCAAGCACCGCAGCGACACGCGGAGCCAGCTCTACCGCCTGCCCGCGGTGCCCCTGCCCGGTGGCGAGGAGCGGGTCCTCGAGCCGCTGGCCCGCCTGGAGATGGGGGGCTCGCGCGCGCGCTTCTTCGGCAACGTCAGCGGGGCCGACCTGCACCCGGAAGGCCGGCTCCTGGCGGTCCTGACCTACTCCGCAATCCACCTCTACGCAGCGGGCGGCGCTCCCGATACTCCCTTCCGCGAGGTCCGTCGGATCGAGCTCCGGCGCCGCCGGACGCGCCAGGCCGAGAGCATCGCCTGGGACGGCGACGACCTGCTCTTTGGCAACGAGCAGGGTTACCTGTTCCGCATCCCCGACGTGGGATCGGGCACCTCGCCCTCCACGGGCAGCCCCTCCTCCCGGGACCGTACTCGCATTGGAATGCTCTACCCTTGATCCGGCCAGGGTGCGGTGGAGGCGAGGAGGTTCGAACCCGTCATGAGCGTCTCGGTCAACGGCATCGCCCACTTCCAGCTCACGGTTCGCGATCCGGATCGCTGCATCCCCTTCTGGGAGAAGCTCTGCCACTTCCTCGACATGAAGACGCTGATCAAGGGCGAGGGGATCGTCTACTGCATCGGCAGTCGGACGGGGATCCTCGTGCGGGGGGCGCCCCCGGACAAGCGGGATACTGCCTTCGACCAGGACCGGCCGGGACTCCATCACCTGTGCTTCCGGGCGCGGGAGCGCGAGGACGTAGACACGATCCACCGCTTCGCTGTCGACGAGCTCGGCGCGAAAGTGGTGCATCCGCCCGAGGACGGCTCCCAGTTCGCGCCGGGCTACTACTCGGTGCTGTTCGAGGACCCGGACGGGATCCGCGTGGAGGTGAACCACGTTCCGGGCAAGGGCCACCTGGGCGCCGGTGGTAGACTGGGGCCCGGCGGCGAGGGTCCGCGCGACACCCTCTGAGGAAGCCATGATCGAGGCCACCCTGAACTACCTGGCGAAGATGGCGGAGCGGCCGGTGTACTACCGGCACAAGCCCCCGCCCGGGGAGTCGTCGCGCAACACCCGGGGTGACCGGCGGACGGTGACCATCCGCGACGCGCGGGCGCTCGATCCGTCGCCCTCTCTGGATCACGAGGGCTTCGCCCTCGTCCACCTCGAGACCGCGCTACCGGACCTCTACGACGACGAGGCCGTCCGGGCCGGCTACTACGCCGAGGTCGAGAAGCTGGTGGCGGAGTCGACGGGCGCTGCGAAGGTCCTGGTCTTCGACCACAACGTGCGCTGCGAGGGCAGGGCGGAGCGCGGGGAGAGCGGCGCCCAGGGACCGGTGCGCTTCGTCCACAACGACTACACGGAACGCTCGGGGCCCCAGCGGGTGCGGGACCTGGCGGACCCCGCCGAGGTCGACGCCTTGCTGGCGGGCCGGTTCACCGTGGTCAACGTCTGGAAGCCCATCTGCGGGCCGGTGCAACGGACGCCCCTGGCCTTCTGCGACGCCCAGAGCATCCACATGGACGATCTCCTGCCCACGGATCTCCGCTACGCCGACCGGACCGGCGAGGTCTACTCGCTCACCTTCAGTCCGGAGCACCGCTGGTACCATTACCCCGCCATGCGCGCCGACGAGGTCCTGCTGCTCAAGTGCTACGACTCCGAGCCCGGACCCGGTCGCTTCACCGCCCACACGGCGTTCGACGACCCGACGTCGGCCGAGGACGCGCCCGACCGGGAGAGCATCGAGGTCCGCACCCTCGCCTTCTTCCCTCGCGACTGAAGACGCCCTTGGCCTCGTGTCAGGCGATGGCCTTGGCCTGGCGCAGCTTGTCGATCTCGTCGGCGCCGAGGCCCCACTCGGCCAGGGCCTCGTCGGTGTGCTGGCCCGCGTGCGCCGGCGGGCGCGAGATCTCGGGCGGGGTGCGACTGAAGCGCGGGGCGGGCCCCGGCTGGGTGATGCCGGCGACGTCGACGAACGTGCCCCGGTGCTGGTTGTGCGGATGCACGGGCGCCTCCGCCATGCTGAGGACGGGTGCGAAGCACACGTCACTGCCCTCCATGATTGCGCACCACTCGTCGCGGGTCTTCGTCTTGAAGAGCGGGCGCAGCCGCTCCTTCATGCGGGGCCACTGGCTTCGGTCCATCTGGGGCGGAAGATCCTCGCCCTCCAGACCGGAGCGCTTCAACAGCTCGGCGTAGAACTGGGGCTCGATCGAGCCCAGCGACACGAACTTGCCGTCCGCCGTCTCGTACACCTCGTAGAAGTGGGCGCCGCTGTCGAGCAGGTTGGTGCCGCGCTCGTCGGTCCAGAAGCCCATGGCGCGCATGCCGTGCATCATGGTCATGAGCACCGCCGCGCCGTCGACCATGGCCGCGTCGACCACCTGCCCCTGCCCGGAACGGTCCCGCTCGACGAGGGCGCAGGCAACGCCGAAGGCGAGCAGCATGCCGCCGCCGCCGAAGTCGCCCACCAGGTTGAGCGGGGCCAGGGGCGGCTCCCCGGCGCGGCCGATCGGATCGAGGGCCCCGGCCAGGGCGATGTAGTTGATGTCGTGGCCGGCGGCGTGGGCCATGGGGCCCTCCTGGCCCCACCCCGTCATGCGTCCGTACACCAGCCGCGGATTGCGCTCGAGGCAGACGTCCGGCCCCAGACCCAGGCGCTCTGTCACGCCCGGCCGGAAGCCCTCGATCAGGGCGTCGGCGCTCTCGACCAGGCGCAGCACCGTGGCCAGGCCATCCGGGTGCTTGAGATCGACGCCGACGCTCTTGCGGCCCCGATTGAGCACGTCCATGGGGGGCGCAGCTCCGTCGACCGGGCTGCCCTTCACCACGGCGGCGCGGTCGACGCGGAGCACGTCGGCGCCCATGTCCGAGAGCATCATCGCTGCGAAGGGCCCCGGTCCGATACCGGCCAGCTCGAGGATTCGGATGCCGCTGAGGGGTCCCATGCTTCGCTCCTTTGGGATTGCGCGGGATCTCGACTCGCGGATCATAACCCAGCCCGCATCCAGGGAGTGTTGTGTGCAGGTTGCCATCATCGGAGCCGGGGCCGTCGGGCTCGCTGTCGGAAGCTGCTTGCTCGAGGCGGGCGAGGGGGTGTGCTTCGTCGCGCGTGGGGGCGCGGCCGCGGACCTGCGGCGGCGGGGGCTCAGGCGCACTGGGATCTTCGGCGTGGCCGTCGCGGGCCCCGAGGCGTTCGAGGTGGTCGAGTCGGTCGGCGCGCTGGCGGGTCACGCCCTCGACCTGGTTCTCGTCTGCACCAAGACGACCGCATCGAGGGAGGTGGCGGGCGCCCTTGCCGCGGTCTGGGGCGAGCTGCCCGGGTCGCCGCGAGTGGTCGTCGTGCATAACGGCTGGGGCAGCGCGGAGATCTTCGCGGAGCATCTGCCCCGGGAGCGCGTATACAGCGCGCGGGTCATCACGGGCTTCCGACGGACCGGCCCGGCGACCAGCGACATCACCGTGCACGCCGAGCCGGTGCGGCTGGGCAGCCTGTTCGACGGCGACCTGCGGGCCATGGGGCCCCTGGCCGAGGCCCTTGGGAGGGGTGGCCTGCCCTGCGAGGTGAGCGCCGACATCGCTCGCGACCTCTGGTCCAAGGTGATCTACAACTGCGCGCTCAACCCCCTGGGTGCGCTCTACGGCGTTCCCTACGGCGTTCTCGCCGAGGATGCGGTGACGCGCTCGATCCTGGAGACGGTCGTCGACGAGACGTTCCGGGTGATCGCGGCGGCCGGGTACGAGACGCACTGGTCGTCCGCCGCCGACTACTTGCGCGACTTCTACGCGCACATCCTGCCGCCGACGGCGAGTCACGAGTCTTCGATGCTGTTGGACCTGCGCGCCGGCCGGCGAACCGAGATCGACGCGCAGTGCGGGGCCGTGGCCGCCCTGGGCGCGCGCCACGGTGTGGCGGCGCCCATCAACGCCGCCCTCACCGAGCTCATCCGTGCTGCGGAGAAGCGCTAGACGCCCTTGCCGAACTTCTCCAGGTCGGCCTCGACCTTGTACCACTCCCAGCGCATGCCCTGGGGATCCTCGGACCAGACCGTCTTCTTGTCGGCCCAGCAGCACTGCTCTTCGCGGTTTACCTGCGTGGCGAGACCGTTTGCCTCGAGGCGATCGATGGCCGCGTCCACGTGCTCATCGGTCAGGAGCTCGACGCCCAGGTGATTGAGCCGCTCGGACGCGCCAGGCGCCTCGAAGAGCACCAGCTTGAGGGGCGGCTCGTCGATGGCGAAGTTGGCGTAGCCGGGCTTGCGCTTGTTGACCTTCGCGTTGAAGAGCTTCCCGTAGTACTCGATGGCGCGCTCGAGGTTGTCGACGTTCAGGGCAAGCTGGAAACGCATGGGATTTCCTCCAGAGACATCGATGAGTTTCGATCTACCTTATCAACGTATCGACATATTTCAATATGTAATTCAGACGATCTTCCGGGCCCGCAGCGAGGCCACGTCTTCCGGCGTAAGTCCGCATTCGGAAAGGATTTCGTCCGTGTGCTCGCCGAGCAGGGGCGGCCGGCGCTCGATCGCACCCGGGGTCGCCGAGAGCTTCACGGGCAGCCCGGTGGTCTCGAAGGTGCCGAGCTCGGGATGGGGGAGCGCCACCCGCATGTTGCGGGCCAACACCTGGGGATCCGAGAAGACCTGGGCCAGGTCGAGGACCGGTCCGCAGGGAACGCCGGCGCCGTTGATCCGATCCACCCAGACGTCCACCGCCTGGGTGCCCAGCACCGCCTCGATCTCCGCCGACAGCTCGTCGCGGTTCTTCAAGCGCGCAACGAGGTCCGCAAAGCGCGGGTCGCGGATCCACGCCTCCCGCCCCAGCGTTCGCGCCAGCTTCTCCCACATGGCCTCGCTGGCGGCGGCGATGTTCAGGTAGCCGTCCTTGGCGCGGAATCGGCCATACGGAGACGAGAGGGGATGGTGCTGACCGGCCGGGCCCGGTGCTTGGCCCGACTGCGACTGGAAGTACATGCCGGCTCCCCATGAGAGGATGGCGATGGTCGCCTCGAGCAGCGACGTGTCCACCACCTGACCGCGGCCGGTGCGCGCGCGCGCGAGCAGAGCCAGCTGCACACCGTGGGCCGCGAAGATGCCAGCCAGGAGATCGGAAATGGCGATGCCCGCGCGGGTGGGTCCACTCTCTTCGGTGCCGGTCAGGCTCATCAAGCCACTCATCCCCTGGGCGATCTGGTCGAAGCCCGGGCGATCGCGGTACGGACCGTCTGCGCCGAAGCCCGAGATGGAGCAGTAGATCAGACGCGGGAAACGCTCGCAGAGCAACACCGGGCCCAGGCCCAGCTTCTCCATCACGCC
>JAPUKG010000023.1 GCA_027295775.1 Pseudomonadota bacterium | reverse complement strand
TGATCGACATCGTCGAGAACTTCCGGTACGAGAGCCTCTCCGCGGAGCTCAACGGCGATCTCCGAGACGAGCTGGTGGTTGCCCTGCGACTTGTGGGAGAGAACCCCGACCTGGGCACACCCGTGGACCTGACCGTCACCTTGAGCGAGCACCTGGGCGCTGTCTTGGAGGGCCTCGGTATCGTGGGCGGAATCCGCGAGGCCTTCGAGGCGCGGGTGCGCGCCGGTGAATAGGGGCGCCGCGGCCGCGTCCAAGGAGCCGGGGGAACACCGACCGATGTCGAATCTCTCCGCGCCGATTCCGTGGCTGGCCGCGCTCCTGCTGGGGGTCGCCGCCTGCACGCCCAAGATTCAGGTGGAGGCGCCCGTAGAGCCCATCACCATCAATTTGAACATCCGGCACGAGGTGATCATCCGGGTGGAGCGAGATGTGGACGACCTGTTCGCGGAGAACGAGGACATCTTCGGAGAGGGCGAATGAGGCGCGTACGGCTCGCAGCCTGGCTTCTGCTCCTGATCCTCCTGCCGCTAGCGCCCGTCTGGGCCGGCCCCCTGGAGGACGCCAAGGCCAGCGGCCAGATCGGTGAGCGCTCCGACGGCTACCTGGGCATCCGTGGCAAGGAAGCGCCCCCGGACATTCGGGCCCTGGTGGCGGACATCAATGCGAAGCGCGCGCTCGAGTACGAGAAGGTGGCGAAGCGCAACGCCATCGACATCGAGGAGGTCGGGGTCGTCGCCGGCCGCAAGCTCATCCGCCGCGCAAAGCCGGGCGAGTGGGTCCGGTCTCCCAAGGGCAAGTGGGTCCAGATCGAGTGAACCGACCCGCCTAGATCGCGCGCATGCCCGTGATGTGCTCGCCCAGGATGAGCATGTGCACGTCGTGGGTGCCCTCGTAGGTGCGCACGGTCTCCAGGTTCACCATGTGGCGCATGGCCTGGTAGTCGTCCACGATGCCGTTGGCGCCGAGCAGGTCGCGGGCCTTCCGCGCGATCTGTAGGGCCACATCGACGTTGTTGCGCTTGGCCATGGAGACCATGGTGTGGTGCAGAGTGCCGGCATCCTTGTGGCGGCCGACGTGGAGGCACAGGAGCTGTGCCTTGGTGATCTCGGTCAGCATGAAGACGAGCTTCTGCTGGGTGAGCTGCTTGCCGGCCAGCGGGCCGCCCTGGACGATGCGGTCCTTCGTGTACTGGAGCACCTCGTCGGAGCAGGCCATGGCGGCGCCGACGGCGCCCCAGGCAATCCCGTAGCGCGCCTGGTTGAGACAGCCGAGCGGGCCGCCCAGACCCTGCGCGCCCGGTAGGCGGTTCTCGTCCGGGACCTCCACGTCCTGGAGGAAGAGCTCCGAGGTCACGGAAGCGCGCAGCGAGAACTTGCCCTTCAGGTCGCGCGCCTCGAAGCCCGGGCGATCCGTCTCCACCAGGAAGCCGCGCACGCCCTCGTCCGTCACGGCCCAGATGATGGCGAGCTGGGCCACCGTGCCGTTGGTGATCCAGCGCTTGGTGCCGTTCAGCACCCAGACACCGTGGCTCCGGTGCTCGGCGCGGGTGGCCATCCCAGAGACGTAGCTCCCGAAGTCGGGCTCGGTGAGCCCGAAGCAGCCGATCACCCGGCCGGCGGCCATCTCGGGCAACCACTTCTCCTTCTGCTCGTCGCTCCCGTAGGCGTGGATCGGGTACATGCACAGCGATCCCTGTACCGACGCGAAGGAGCGCAGGCCCGAGTCGCCGCGCTCGAGCTCCTGCATGACCAGGCCGTAGGCCACGTTGTTCATGCCGGCGCAGCCGTAGCCCCGGAGGTTGGCGCCGAACAGGCCGAGCTCGGCCATCTGGGGGACCAGCTCCATGGGGAAGGAGCCGTCCTGGCGCACGTGCTCCTGGATCCGGGGCATGAACTCCTTCGACACCCACCCGCGGACGGCGTCGCGCGCCAGGCACTCCTCGTCCGAGTAGTGGAGATCTTCCAGCTCGAGAAAGTCGACGCCGGTGAAGTCGGCCACGGGGTCCTCCGTCGGGTCCAAGATACAGAAAAGGCCCGGCGGGCTTTCCCGCCGGGCCTTCCAACCAACCTCTCCACGGAAGAGAGGATCTTCAGACGGAGGCGCCGTTCGCCTTCCGGACCTTCTCGAGAGTGTTCAGCTTGCGGCTGATCTGGCCGAGCTTGCGATCGAGCTTCTTGATGTCCGACTGGGACGCGATCTGGAAGGTCGAGAGCACGCGATCCACGCCGCTCTCGATCTGCCTGGTGGCGTCCTTCTGGAAGGACTCGGCGCGCTTGACCAGGGAGTTCCTCCGCAGCTCGCCCTGGAGCCGCTTCACCCGCTTCTGGGT
Organism: Pseudomonadota bacterium; assembly: GCA_027295775.1. Taxonomy (GTDB): domain Bacteria; phylum Myxococcota_A; class UBA9160; order UBA9160; family UBA4427; genus JAPUKG01. The sequence continues at coordinate 10,620 of JAPUKG010000023.1, read as the reverse complement.
CTCCTTCTCGAACTGCTTGCGCCGCTTGCCGAACTCCTTCTGGAACTTCTCGAACTCGTCCTGGACCGAGTCGAAGGCCGTCTGAACCCGATCGATCTGCTCTTCCACGAAATTTGCCTGGGCCATCTCTTCTCTCCCTCTCTTCTGGGGTCCCGGGTCACCCTGGGCGCTTGGGGGCCGGGGGGATGTGTGTTGACGCGGAAGTTAACACGATGCGTCACGAGGTCAAGGGGTCGCCAAATAATGAGTGTATCATAGCAAAATCAGTTAGATGGGAGACTAGCTGCGGATCCGAAACAACGCGCTGCAGCAATGACTCGAGGTCAGGATATCTACCAGCGGACGACGGCGCTGGCCCAGGTGAAGCCCGAGCCAAAGGCGGTCATGCACACGAGCTGGCCCTCGCGCAGGCGGTCGCCGCGGGTGGCCTCCGCCAACAGCATGGGGATGGAGCCCGCCGAGCAGTTGCCGTAGCGCTGGATGTTGTGCAGGAGCTTCTCGGGCGGGATCTCGAGCTGGCCAGCCACGTATTCGTTGATCCTCAGGTTGGCCTGGTGGAACAAGAAGAGGTCCACGTCCGCGAGCTTGATGCTGGCGGCTTCGAGCGCCTCGCGCAGCACCTCGGGCATGCGCGTCACCGCGTGCTTGAAGACAAAGCGGCCCTCCATCTTCGGGAAGATCTTCCCGGCGTCCACGTCCTCGTGAGTGAGCCGCGCAGGCACCTGGGCCGAGCTCGGCCCCTCGATCCAGAGCTTCTTCGCGTAGCGGCCCTGGGCGTGGAGGCGGACGTCCAGGATGCCCGAGGGGTCGTCGCTGTCGCGCACCGGCTCCACCACCACGGCCCCGGCGCCGTCGCCGAAGAGGACGGCCACGTCGCGGCCGCGGGTGCTGACGTCCAGCCCGGTGGAGTGCACCTCGCAGCCCACCACCAGCACTCGCTCGTACTTGCCCGTGCGGACCAGACTGTCGGCGAAGGAGAGCCCGTACAGGAATCCGCTGCACTGGGCGCGCAGGTCGATGCAGGGCACCTCGGCCACGTCGAGCCGATCCTGGAGGAAGAACGAGGTGCCCGGGAAGTCATGCTGGGCCGAGAGGGTGGAGAGCAGAATGCAGTCGATGTCGCGCTCTTCCAGGCCGGCGTCGGCGATGGCCTGCCGGGCCGCGCCCTGCGCCAGGGTCGCCGGGCTCTCGCCCTCGCCGATCCAGTGACGCTCCTCGATTCCCGTGCGCTGGCGGATCCACTCGTCGCTCGTGTCCATGAGGCTGGCCAGCTCGTCGTTGCGGACGACCCGGTCCGGCACGCTCATTCCCGTTCCCGTGATCTTGGCACGCGCGATCATCAGCCCCTCCCCCGATCGGCGGCCAGGCCGTTCAGGCGCTGCCGCTCCATGTCGGACAACCCGTCCGCGTCTTGGAACAGGACCTTCTCGCAGTGTTCCAGGAGCGCCCGCAGGCCGGTGCGCTCGAGCGCCGAGACCGGCACCGCCTCGTAGCGGGCCGCCAGCGCCCCGGCTGCCCGGGCCGGAAGCAGGTCGACCTGATTGAAGACCAGGATCTCGGGCTTGTCCGCCAGCCCGATCTGCTCGATCACCCCGCGCACGGCTTCGATCCGGCGCTCGAGGTCCGGCGCGGACGCGTCCACCACGTGCAGCAGCGCCGTCGCGTCAGTCAGCTCCTCGAGGGTGGCGCGGAAGGCGTTCACGAGCTCCTTCGGGAGATCCCGGATGAAGCCCACTGTGTCGGTGATGATGATCTCGCGCTCTCTCGGGAAGCGCAGGCGGCGCGACACCGGGTCCAGGGTCGCGAACATCTTGTCCGCGACGAGGACGTCAGTGCGGGTGAGCGCGCGCAGGAGGGTGCTCTTGCCCGCGTTCGTGTAGCCGACGATCGAGAGCACCGGCACCTCGCGGCGGGCGCGCCGGCGGCGCCGGTTCTCGCGCTGGGTGCCGAGCTTCCGGAGCTCGCGCTCGAGGCGACCGATCCGCTCGCGCACCCGGCGGCGATCGACCTCGAGCTTGGTCTCGCCCGGACCGCGGCCGCCGATCCCGCCCTCCAGGCGAGAGAGCGAGAGGTCGGTACGCTGGGACAGCCGCGGCAGGCGGTACTGGAGCTGCGCCAGCTCGACCTGGAGCTTGCCGTCCCGGGTGCTGGCGTGCTGGGCGAAGATGTCGAGGATGAGCTGGGTGCGGTCGATGACGCGCAGCTCCATCCGCTCCGAGAGGTTGCGCGCCTGGGTGGGATTCAGGTTCTGATCGAAGATCACGAGGTCGACGTCGCTCTGGAAGGCGCGGATCACCAGATCCTGGAGCTTGCCGCTCCCGATCACGCTCTTGGGGTCGACCCGCGCGCGCTGCTGGGTGACCACGTCCACCACCTGCACGTTGGCCGAGCGCGCCAGCTCTTGCAGCTCGTCCAGGTGGGCCTCGAGCTCCTCGGGCCGGCGCCCGGCGGTGACCGAGACCAGGAGCGCACGCTCGCCATCGCCCACCTCGCGGGTGTCCGCCAGAACGGCCAGCTCGGCCTCGAGCTCGCGGATCCAGGACTGGAAGTCGAGATCGATGCGGGCGGGCGGCGCCGGGTCGAAGCGCTCCACTCCGGTGCCGTCGTCCTCACCGTCGCGGTTCGGTGGCCGTAGGACGGCGACGTGGGCGAGACCCGGGTTCCCGTCCTCCTCCACGCCCACGCTCACCATGGCGTCCAGACGGAGGAGCGCCAGGTCCGTGAGGTCGTCGCGCGTGAGGCCCTCACCGACCAGGTGGGTGTGCACGCAGCGCAGACCGCGCAGGCGCCCGCGGCCCGCGCGCAGGCGGCCCCAGTCCGGAAGCTCGATCCCGCGCGGTGTCCCCACCATCACGTGGGTGACCTGGCCACGCCGGTCGAGCAGGACACCCACCTGGCGCCGGATCTCGCGGCTCACCTCGCACAGGCTCCGCGCGAACTCCTGGTTGATCAGGCGGTCCGCCGGCAGCCGTTTGCGAATCAGGCGCTCGAGCTGGCGGACCTGCCTGGCCTTGAGCCCGTGGGTGTTGCCGAAGACTCGGATGGTCGCTTCCTCGTGACAGGGCTGGGGCGGGGTCCGGCCCAGCGTAGCAAGGCGCCCCCGGCCGTGTTGGGCGATCCCCTAGGGGGCACACGCTCCAGCGGCTGCCGCGGCCCCTCGGCAGGAGTAGAATGCCGGGTCGGTCCAACGACGTGAGATTGGGGACGGTTCCCGCCGATGTAGGAGAGGAATGGGGGACGCGCGCGACACGGCCATCCTGATCCTGGCGGCCGGCCAGGGGACGCGCATGAAGTCGCGCCGGGCCAAGGTCCTCCACGAGCTCTGCGGCCGGCCCCTGCTGGGCTACCCCCTCGCCCTGGCCGAGAGCCAGGACCCGGCACGCACGTTCGTGGTGGTGGGGCGGGATGCGGAGGAGGTCCAGCAGGCGTTCACCGGCCGGGCCGAGTTCGTCCTGCAGGCCGAGCAGCGGGGGACCGGCCACGCGGTCCTCCAGGCGCAGCCGAAGCTGCGCGACTTCGAGGGCGACCTCTTGATCCTGTATGCCGACGTCCCGCTGCTCCGCGACGAGAGCATCGCCCGCATGCGGCAGCTCAAGGAGGAGAGCGGCGCGGGGCTGGTGATGCTGTCCTCGCCCGAGCCCCTGCCCGGCCTGGTCGTGCGCGACGCCGCCGGTCAGGTCCAGCGCATCCTGGAGAGAACCGACGCCTCGCCCGAAGAGCTCGCGACCCTGCGCGAGGGCAACACCGGCGTCTACCTGGCGGACGCCGACCTAGTCTGGGAGGCGCTCTCCCGGGTGGACGACCAGAACGAGCAGGGCGAGATCTATCTGACCGACATCGTGGAGTTCGCCGTCACGGAAGGCCGCGGCGTCGAGGCGCTGCTGCTGGAAGACGCGAACGACTGCCTCGGCGTGAACACGCGGGGGGAGCTGGCGGCGGCGGCCGCGGTCCTGCGGGGACGGATCTGCCAGCAACTGATGACCGAGGGTGTGACCATCGTCGACCCGGAGCACACCTACATCGATGTGGGCGTCCGGGTCGGCCGAGACAGCCTGATCGAGCCCGGCTGCGTCATCCAGGGCGAGACCGTTCTGGGTGAGGGCGTGCACGTGAAGCCCCACTGCCACATCGAGTCGAGTCGCCTGGACGCGGACGTGGTCATCGGGCCGAGCGCCCACCTGCGGCCGGGGACGCATCTCGGCCGGGGCGTGCGGATCGGGAACTTCGTCGAGGTGAAGAACAGCGACCTCGGCCCGGGCGTGAAGGCCGACCACCTGTCGTACATCGGCGACGCCGACGTGGCGGCGGGCGCGAGCTTCGGCTGTGGCGCCATCACCGTGAACTATGACTGGGAGGCGAAGCACCGCACCCGCGTCGGCGAGGGCGCCAACGTGGGCTGCAACGCCAATCTGATCGCGCCGGTCGAGGTGGGTGCACACAGCGCCGTGGCGGCCGGCTCCACCGTGACCGGCGACATCCCCGAGGGCGCCCTGGCCGTGGGTCGGGCGCGTCAGCGGAACATCGAGGGCTGGGTCTCCCGGCGGTCCAGGAAGAAGAACAAGAGGGAAAGCTGAGATGTGCGGAATCGTGGGAGTCATCGGCGGCGACGAGCCGGCCCAGGACATCATCCTGGACGGCCTCGGTCGCCTGGAGTACCGGGGCTACGACTCGGCCGGGGTCGCGATCATCGAGAACGGCCAGCTCCAGGTGCGCCGAGCCGTCGGCAAGCTCGGCAACCTCGTGTCCCAGCTCCGCGAGTCGCCCCTGCCCGGCAACGTCGGGATCGGCCACACGCGCTGGGCCACCCACGGCAAGCCCTCCGAGCGCAACGCCCACCCCCATCGCGCGGGCTCGGTGGTGATCGTCCACAACGGGATCATCGAGAACTACCGCGAGCTGCGGCAGGAGCTCGAGGCGGACGGGCGCACCATGGCGTCCGAGACCGACACCGAGCTGATCGCGCACCTGATCGACCGCGGCATCGAGGCCGGGCGCGACCTGCTGACCGCCGCGCGCGAGGCCTGCGCGCGCCTCACCGGCTCCTACGCCTTCGGCGCGCTCACCGAGACCGATCCCACCCACATGGTGGCGGCCAAGAACGGTGGCAGTCCGATCATCCTGGGCGTGGCCGACGGCCGCGCCTTCATGGCCAGCGACATCCCGGCGATCCTGCCCTACACGCGCCAGATGACCTTCCTGGCCGACGGCGACTTCGCCGTGCTGAGCGAGGACGGTGCCCAGGTGGTGGACCGGGAGGGCCGGCCCGTCGACCGCGAGTTCAAGCGGGTCCAGTGGGACCCGGTCTCGGCCCAGAAGGGCGGCTTCGATCACTTCATGCAGAAGGAGATCTTCGAGCAGCCCCGGGCCATCACCGACACCATTGGCACCCGGATTCTCGAGGAGGCAGCCGACGTCGACCTGGACGGCATCGAGCTCACCCACAGCGACATGGAGAAGCTGCGCGGCGTGACTCTCGTGGCGTGCGGCACGGCCAACTACGCCTGCATGATCGGGCGGTACATGATCGAGCAGCTGGCGGGGGTCCCGTGCGATGTCGATCTCGCCAGCGAGTTCCGCTATCGGAAGCCGATCCTGGGCGTGGACCACATGGTCGTCCCGGTCTCCCAGTCCGGCGAGACCGCCGACACGCTGGCGGCGCTGCGCGAGGGCAAGGAGCGGGGCGCGCGCATCCTGTCGATCACGAACACCCGGGACTCGAGCATCGCGCGCGAGAGCCACGACGTCCTCTACACCCACGCCGGTCCCGAGATCGGGGTCGCGTCCACCAAGTGCTTCACCGCCCAGATTGTGGCGCTCTATCTGTTCGCCATGAAGCTCGCCATCGTGCGCGGACGGCTGTCGGAGGACGAGAGCCGGCGCCGCCTGCGGGATCTGATGCGGCTTCCGCGCCTGGTGGAGAAGACGCTCCAGCTCGACGAGAGCATTCAGCGCATGGCGCGGAAGTACTTCAAGCGCAACGACTTCCTCTTCCTGGGCCGCGGGATCATGTTTCCCATCGCCATGGAGGGAGCGCTCAAGCTGAAGGAGATCTCGTACATCCACGCCGAGGGCTACGCCGCCGGCGAGATGAAGCACGGCCCGATCGCGCTGATCGACGAGAACATGCCCGTCCTCGTGATCGCCAACAAGGGACCTCTCCAGGACAAGCTCGTGTCGAACCTGGAGCAGGTGCGCTCGCGCGACGGCCAGGTGATCGCGTTGGTCACCGAGGGCGACGAGGACATCGCCGCCAAGGCCAGCGACGCGATCTTCGTGCCGGACCTGGGCGAGTTCCTGACCTGCGTGCTGGCGGTCGTGCCGCTCCAGCTCCTCGCGTACCACGTCGCCACCCTGAAGGGCACCGACGTAGACCAGCCGCGGAACCTCGCCAAGAGTGTGACGGTCGAGTAGGCTCGGGTTCCCCCAGCTTCTCCGACAACCCGTCCTCCACGGCGCCCCCAGCGAGCGGGGCCGGAGCCCCCTTTGCTCTCCGACTCGATTCTCGACGGCTTGAACCCGGAGCAGCGCGCGGCGGTGGAGGCCACCGAGGGGGCGGTGCTGGTACTCGCTGGCGCGGGCAGTGGCAAGACCCGTGTGCTGACCCACCGCATCGCGCACCTGGTGGGCGTGTGCGGAATTCCGCCGGACTCGATCCTGGCGGTCACGTTCACCAACAAGGCCGCGGGCGAGATGCGCGAGCGGGTGGAGAAGCTGCTGGGCTCGGACGCCCAGGGCCTGTGGGTGGGGACCTTCCACTCGACCTGCGTGCGCATCCTGCGCCGGGACATCGGGCATCTCGGCCTCTCGCGCGGATTCGTGATCTACGATGAGGCCGACAGCCTGGGCGTGGCGAAGCTGGCGCTGAAGCGACTCTCCCTCGACCCCGTGGTCCACGACCCCAAGCGTTTCCGTTGGCGGATCGACCAATGGAAGAACCGCGCCGTGATGCCGGCGCGCGCTGCCGCCGAGGCGGAGGACATCGACACCGAGCAGTCCGCCGAGGTCTACGCGGTCTACCAGCGCCTCCTGGCCGATGCCGGCGCCCTCGACTTCGGCGACCTGCTCCTCCAGACCGTCCAGCTCTTCGAGCGCTTCCCAGAGGTGCTCGGCTACTACCAGCGCCGCTGGCAGTACGTCCTGGTCGACGAGTATCAGGACACGAACCGCGTCCAGTACGAGCTGGTGACCCAGCTCGCTCGGGAGCACGGCAACCTGTGCGTGGTCGGAGACCCTGATCAGTCCGTGTACGCCTGGCGGGGAGCCGACATCCGCAACATTCTCGACTTCGAGCGCGACTACGAGAACGCGCGGGTGGTGAAGCTCGAGCAGAACTACCGCTCGACCCAGCCCATCCTCGAGGGCGCCACCGCCATGATCCGGCACAACCTGGGCCGGCGGGACAAGCGCATGTTCACCCAGCGCGAGGGCGGCGACAAGATCCGCTTCCTCGAGGCCGCCAACGACCGGGAGGAGGCGCAGTTCGTCGTGTCGGACATCCTGGCGGCGAACCGCCGGGACCACCGGCCCTACGGCGACTCGGCGGTCCTGTACCGCACCAACGCGCAGTCGCGCCTCTTCGAGGAAGAGCTCCTCAAGTACGACGTGCCCTACGTGGTGGTGGGGGGGGTGCGCTTCTACGAGCGCGCCGAGATCAAGGACGTGCTGGCCTACCTGCGCCTGCTGGTGAATCCGGCGGACGGCCAGGGGCTGCGCCGGGTGGTCAACAAGCCCCCCCGAGGCATTGGGAAGACCACGATCGAAAGGGCAGAGGCGCTGGCCGAAGAGAGCGGCGGGACGCTCCTGGACGGGCTGCGCCGCTTCGCCGACGAGGGCGCGCGCAGCGCGGGCAAGGTGCGGACCTTCCTGAAGCTCCTGGAGGAGCTCTCGGCCGAGCTGCGCGAGCGACCGCTGGCCGAGATCATCGGCCGGGTCCTCGATCGCACGGGCATTCTGCGCGCCCTCGAAGTGGAGGGCACGGTCGAGGCGGAGTCGCGCATCGACAACCTGAAGGAGCTGCTCAGCAGCGCCGAGGAGTTCCACGCCGCCAACGCCGCCGAGCTGGGCGAGGACCGCAGCGAGCTGGAGCTGTTCCTCGACCAGGTGGCCCTGATCGCCGATGTGGACAACCTCGACCAGCGCAGCGACCGGGTCTCGTTGCTGACCGCGCACTCGGCGAAGGGACTCGAGTTCCCGGCGGTCTACCTGGTGGGTCTCGAGGAGGGCATCTTCCCCCATGCGGCGTCGGCAAGCACCACCGAGGATGTCGAGGAGGAGCGGCGCCTCTTCTACGTAGGCATGACCCGCGCCATGGAGCGCCTGACCGTCACCTGCGCGGCCGAGCGGCGCCGCTGGGGGACGCACTCGCACCAGCAGCCCTCGCGCTTCCTCGAAGAGATCCCGGACAAGTGGCTCGAAGGGGAGCGCACGCCGGCGGCGGAGCGCGCCCGGCCCGGCTCGCGGGACGGCGCGTCCCTCGACCACTCCTACTCCCAGGAGCCCGCCGGCGAGGGGAACGGCGTGCGGGCCGGCACGCAGGTGCGCCACCCGGTCTTCGGGGTCGGCACGGTGATGGCCGTCGTCGGCGACGGGCTCAACCAGAAGCTGCGCATCCGCTTCGACCGGGTCGGCGTCAAGACCGTGATGGTGCGCTACGCCAACCTGGAGCTGGCCTAGCTCGACGACTCCTCGTCGGGCGGGCCCTTCAGCTCGACGACGTTGCCGTCGGGGTCGCGGATGTACATGGAGGGTCCGTTGCCCTGGGCACCGTAGCGCTCGCCCACGTCGCCGGGCTCGACGCCCGCGGCCTTCAGCTGGGAGCGGATCGCCGCCTCGTCGAAGCTGGCGAGCTGGAGAGCGAAGTGGTCCATGTTGCGGCCCTGCTCGCCGGGCGGCGGGCCGCCCGCCCTGCCCAGGGGCGCCGTCACGTCGACCAGGTCGATCAGGCTGGCGCCGGCGCGGAGCTGCACGAGGCCGAGGGCGTCGATGCGCCGCTCCTCCACGCAGCCCAGCACGTCGCAGTAGAAGTGCAGGGATCGGGCCAGGTCCGCCACGCGGAGGACCACGTGATCGAGGCCGCGGATCTGGATGGCGCGCACCCGGACGACGATACCGCGCAACAGGCGATCCGGTATCCTCCGCCGCGCCATGATGCCCGCCGCGGACCTCGAAGCCCTCGCCCACCCGAGCGGCCCGGTCCTGGTGGTGGGCGGGGCCGGATACATCGGAAGCCACACGGTTCGCATGCTCGAAGGACGCGGCATCCCGGTGGTGGTGTTCGACAACCTCTCCACCGGCCACCGCGAGGCCGTGACCGCGCCGTTCGTCGAGGGGGACCTGAGGGATCGCGAGGCCATCCGCGGCGTCCTGCGCGAGCACGCGCCCCGCGCCGTGATGCACTTCGCGGCCAAGTGCTACGTGGGCGAGTCGGTCCACCAGCCCGCTGTGTACTACCGCGAGAACGTTCTCAACACCTGGAACCTATTGGAGGAGATGCGGGCCGCGGAGTGCAGCGAGATCGTCTTCTCGTCCTCTTGCGCCACCTACGGGCTCCCGGTGAAGCTTCCCATCACCGAGGACCACCCCCAGGATCCGATCTCGCCCTACGGCCGCACCAAGCTCCACATGGAGCACATGATGCAGGACTACAGCCGTGCCTACGGGTTGGGCTTCTCGGCGCTGCGCTACTTCAACGCGGCCGGCGCAGCGGGCGACGGACGGCTGGGCGAGGACCACGACCCCGAGACGCACCTGATCCCCCTGGCGCTCCAGGTCGCGCTCGGGCGCCGGGAGGAGATCGCGATCTTCGGCGACGACTACGACACGCCCGACGGCACCTGCATCCGCGACTACATCCACATCGAGGACCTGGCCGACGCGCATCTGCGCGCGCTCGCGCTGATCCAGCGCGGCGAGCGCCAGGTGATCTGCAACCTCGGCACCGGCGAGGGCTTCTCGGTGCAGCAGGTGCTGGAGGTGGCGCGCCGGGTCACGGGTCACGCGATCCCGGCCTCGGCGGGGCCGCGGCGCGAGGGGGATCCCGCGCGGTTGGTGAGCGGCGGCGCGTGCGCGCGGAATCGGCTGGGCTGGAGCCCCGGGCGAACGGATCTCGAGGACATCGTCGGCGACGCCTGGGGCTTCCACAAGAGCCATCCCCAGGGCTACGGCTCCTGAGCCCGGGATTTCGTCCTCAGGCTCCCCGGTTCCCGGGTCGCTGCCGCCGCCCGCGCACGGCCCAGAAAAGGGGCAGGAGCACCAGCAGCTCCGGGCCCACCGCGCAGCTCTTCTTGGCCCCCCCGGGCATCAAGTTCTCGATCTTGAGGATGGCGCTGGTGCACTGCGGGTCGAGCAGGTCGATCTTGCCGTCGCCGTCGTTGTCCCAGCCGTCGTTGCAGGCGGGATTCTCGATGTGCCAGTTCGCGGTCGCGCAGCCCGGGTCGGCCAGGTCGATCAGGCTGTCGCCGTCATTGTCCTGGCCGTCGCTGCACGCACCGAAGAACGCCGCGCCGTTGGCCGGATCCGTCCCGAAGTCGATCTCGTCCCGGTCGAGGAACCCATCCTCGTCGCGGTCGATGCCCATGCGCGTCCCCGAGCCGGGAGGCGCGCAGGTGTAGGTGATCTCCT
>JAPUKG010000229.1 GCA_027295775.1 Pseudomonadota bacterium | reverse complement strand
GAGCCGCGCGACTTCGCGATCGAGGAGGAGAGCCAGGCAGGTCTCCCCGGCCTCGTGAACTGCATCGGGATCGAGTCTCCGGGCCTCACCGCCGCCCCGGCGATCGCGGAGCGGATCGCCCACAGGTTGGACGCTCTCTAGTCTTCGACCCAGACCACCGCGCACGCCGCGTTGTCGCCGGCCTGGTTGGCGCGCTGGGCGTCGAGGGCCACGCCGACGACGGCCTTGCACAGCTCCAGGGGCCGCAGCTCTGGGTCGGTCTCGCCCGTGCCTACGCCCACGACCTCTGCCTCGACTGCGGCCGCAGGGTCGGTGACGCCGATGCCCTTCTCCGAGAGGCCGTCGGTGACCAGTACCACGGCGCGGGTCTGGGCCAGGCGGATGCAGCCGACTCGGCTCTTGCCCTCCAGCCTCTCGCGGTTCTCCTGGCCGTAGCCGAGGAAGAAGGTCTGGCGTTTGTCCCGGTGACCCCAGCCCAGGTCCTCGATGTGCACCGCTCCTCCCCCCGAAACCGCGCGAAACACGTGGCTGTCGCCCATACAGGCGTGGAGCAGCAGGTCGTCGCCCGGCCGGAGCAGTGCGAGGGACAGGGTGGTGGGCCCGGTCGGAAGCTTGCGCTCGGCGGCGTCGGCGAGGATCGCCACGTTCGCGCTGAGGAGCGCGTCGAGCGCGATCTCGCGCCACGCGTCCGGGCTGCCGAAAGGCGCCGCCGCGGCCGTCCAGGTGGGGGCGCAGTCGACGAGCAGGTGCTCGAGCGCCCTCTCGGATCCCCAGGCGCCGTCGTGGCCGTCGGCCACCGCGACGAGGATGCCGCCTTCCCCGATCGCAAAGACCGCGCCGTCTTCGTTGGGGTCCACGTACGAGTAGGTCTTGCGCGCGCCGCCGCGAGAGATGGCGATGGCGGCCGACCCCTCGGCGATGGCGCCCACCGCTCCCAGCTCCAGGTGGTCGCGGCCGCGCAGGAAGCCCGAGCGCACGGCTCAGCCGGGCCCGCGGCCGAGGGGGTTCTCGGCGAAGGCCAGGTCCTGCACCGGCTGCCCGCCGATCAGGTGCTCCTGGATGATGCGCTCCAGGTTGTCGGGCGTGCACTCCCGGTACCAGATGCCCTCGGGATAAACGAGAGCGATCGGGCCCCGCGCGCACACGCGCAGGCACTCGACCTTGGATCGGTACACCGCGCCTTCCACGTCCACGAGCTCGAGCTCGGCGAGCCGTCGCTTCAGGAACTGCCAGGACGCCTCCTGATCGTCGCGCGGCGCGCAGTCTCCGCCCACGCACAGCAGGATGTGCCGAGCGTAGTCGCCCAGGTGGAGCCGGCGCGAGATCAGCGCGAGACGTGAGGCGGGCATCAGCGCGCGGTAGTATAACCAGCGCAGCATGGAAGACCGGCCGTGACCCCTATCGATGCGGTGCTGGTCGGCGCGGGGAATCGGGGCCGCTACACGTACGGCGGCTACGCCCTGGCCAACCCGGATCGGCTGCGCATCGCCGCCGTCGCGGAGCCCGACCCCGAGCGGCGACGGGCCATGGTGGAGGAGCACGGGATCGCAGTCGATGCCGTCTTCGACGACTGGCGCGCGCTCTTCGACGGCCCGCGCCGAGCGCCCGCCGCCATCGTGGCAACCGGCGACACGCTTCACGTGGAGCCCGCCCTGGCCGCCCTCGAGGCCGGCTACCACGTGCTCCTCGAGAAGCCCATCGCGCCGACGGCCGCCGAGTGCGTCCGGGTCGTGGAGGCCGCCGAACAGTGTGGGCGACTCCTCCAGATCGGCCACGTGCTGCGCTTCACGCGCTTCTATCAGCAGGTCCACCGGGTGCTGGAGAGCGGCCGCCTGGGGCAGCTCGTCGCCATCGACATGAAGGAGCACGTGGCGCACTGGCACATGACCCACTCGTACGTGCGCGGCAAGTTCCGCAACCGCGAGATCGCTGCGCCGATCCTGCTGGCCAAGTGCTGCCACGACCTGGACCTGCTCGCCTGGTTTGCGGACGAGCCCGCGCGGCGGATCGTCTCTCTCGGCTCCCTCTCCCACTACCGCGCCGACCGGGCGCCGGCGGGCGCGCCCGAACGGTGCAGTGACGGCTGCCCCGTGCAGGCGACCTGTCCCCACGACGCTGTGCACTTCTACGTGGACCCGGACCCGAAGCTGGCGCGCATCTGGCCCTGGACGGACGTGTCTCCCGATCCCTCTCGCGAGGCACGCCAGCGCGCCCTCGAGACCGGGCCGTACGGGCGCTGCGTTTACCACTGCGACAACGACATGAACGACCACCAGGTGGTGAACGTCGAGTTCGAGAGCGGGCTCACGGCGAGCTTCACGGTGCAGGGCCTCGCCACCGAGGAACGGCGCACGATCCGCATCACCGGTAGCCGGGGGGAGCTCCGCGGCGTCTTCCAGGATGGCGTGATCGAGGTCTCGAAGCACGGCTCCTTCGAGGTCGAGCGATTGGAGGTCTCGGCCAGCGCCATGGACCACTACGGCGGCGACCCCGGGCTGCTCGACCACTTTACCGACGTCCTCGCCCGCGAGGCGTACACCGAGAGCCGCACCTCGGGCCGCATCTCCCTGGAGAGCCACCTGCTGGGCTTCGCCGCCGAGCGGGCGCGGGAGGAGGCTCGCGTGGTCGAGATGAGCGCGTTCCGGGACGAGATCGCGCCGTGAGTCGCGGTGCGCGTGGGCAGGGGCTGGTCCTGGCGGTGTGCCACGAGCTCGGAAACCTGCTGGCGGCGATCCGGCTCCACGCGGCGGCAGTCATCGACGACCCAGCACCGGCAGAGCTCGCGCGCGTGTCGGTGGAGGTCGACGATCTGGCCGGACGCTGCGGCGCGCTCCTCGCCCAGGTGCGGGCGCTGCTCTCTGAAGCCGAAGCCGACCCCGACTCGGATGCGGGGCCCCCGGCATCGCCCGAGGCCGTCGTCGCGGCCGTGGCCGACGTGATCGAGGCGCAGGGCCTGCGCGGCGTTCGCTTCTCGATGGACGCGGGCGAAGCCCTCCCACCCGTGCCGATCGCCTCTGGGCTGATGCACTTCCTGCTGTTGACCCAGATCAGCGGTGCGGCCGACGCGGCGCGGCCGCGCGGCTCCGTGCGTCTGTCGGCTACGGGTACCGGGGATGGGAAAGGGGGCGAAGTCCGCTTCGTCGTCGAGGACGACGGTCCGGCCGACGCCGAGCTGGAAGCGTGGCGAGACGTCGCGCTTCGCGGGCGCGCCCTGGCGTGTGCGCTGGCGAGTCACATCCTGGAGGCGCGCGGCGGCGCCCTCGAGGTCGGTCGGGTCGGGGCCGTCACCCGGGTCGAGCTCCGCCTGCCCGCCGCACGCCTGCCCACCGCGACTGGGCGCCCGCCGGTCTAAGCTACGATCGGTCCCATTCCGAGAAGGGGGACCGGCATGGATCCGCTGCTCACCGCGTCGGCCTGCGAGCTCGCGCGCCAGATCCGCGCGGGCGAGACCCCCTCGACGGAGGTGGTCGAGCGCCACATCGCCCGCATCGAGCAGGTGAATCCGGCGCTCAACGCCGTCGTCCGCGACCGCTTCGAGCAGGCGCGCCTCGAGGCGAAGCAGGCCGACGACCGCGTGCTCTCGGAGGAGTCGTCGACGCTCCCGCCCCTGCTCGGGGTGCCGTGCACGATCAAGGAGAGCATCGCGCTCGAGGGGATGCCGAACAGCTGCGGCGTGGTGGCGCGCGCCGGCGTGGTGGCGAGCCAGGACGCGCCGCCCGTGGCACGGCTCCGCGCGGCCGGCGCGATCCCGCTGGGCGTGACCAACGTGCCGGAGCTCACGGCCTGGGTGGCGACGGACAACCGGGTGTACGGGCGAACCAACAACGCCTACGACCCCGCCCGTATTGCCGGCGGCAGCTCGGGGGGCGAGGGCGCCATCGTGGGCGCCGGCGGGTCGCCGTTCGGCATCGGGACCGACATCGGCGGATCGATCCGGGTGCCGGCCTTCTGCAACGGTGTCTTCGGCCACAAGCCCACCGGCGGGCTCGTGCCCGGCACCGGCCAGTATCCCCCCTACGAGGGAAGCCACTGCCGGATCAACAGCACCGGACCGATCGCGCGGCGGGCCGAAGACCTGATGCCCCTGCTGCGCATCATCGCGGGCCCCGACGGCGTCGACGCGGAGTGCCGCGCTATCGAGCTGGGCGATCCATCGACGGTGGACCTGGCCGGTCTCCGGGTCCTGGTCGTAGAGGGTGACGGCCGGCGCCCGGCCGTCACGGCAGGCCTGCGTCGGGCCCAGCAGCGCGCCGCCTACGCGCTGGCCGCCCACGGTGCATCGGTGGAGATGCTCGCGCTTCCGGAGCTGCGCCGGTCGATGGCGATGGCCGGCGCGCTGATGCTCGAGGAGGGCCGCTCCCCCCTTCCGGCGGATTTCGGCGACGGCGAGCCGGTGCCGCTCGGGCGCGAGCTCCTGCGCTGGGCGGTCCGGCGCTCGCCGCACACCGCCCCGCCCCTCGCCCTCTCCGTGGCGGCGAGGCTGGGCAAGCGGATGCCGGGCTGGATCCGGCGCAACGCCGAGCGCGGGCGCGCGCTGCGGGTGCAGCTCGAGGAGAAGCTGGGCGACGAGGGAGTCCTGCTCTACCCGATGGCCGTGCGTCCCGCGCCGCGGCACGGCTGGGGCGTCGCCTCGAACTTTCGCTTCACCGGCCTGTTCAACGGATTCGAGCTGCCCTCGACCCAGGTTCCCCTCGGTCTCGGGGAGGCGGGTCTTCCGCTCGGGGTCCAGGTGATCGGGTCGCGTGGGCGCGACCACGTCACCATCGCCGTAGCCGTCGAGCTCGAGCGCGTGCTGGGCGGCTGGGTGCCGCCGGCGCCCTGAGCGCGGCTCAAGCGGCTTCGCGCAGCGCTCCCAGTCTCACACGCCGGGCGTGGAGCAGCCGCTTCGGCACGATCCGCAGCTCCCACACCAGTCCCAGCTTCTCCAGCCCGCGCAGCAGGTAGTAGGTGATGTCGATCTCCCACCAGAAGAAGCCGTTGCGGGCGGATGCCATGTAGTGGTGGTGGTTGTTGTGCCAGCCCTCGCCGAACGTCAGGAGCGCGAGGACGAGGTTGTTGCGGCTGTCGTCTCCGGTCTCGTAGCGCTTGCTGCCCCAGCGGTGCGCCAGGGAGTTGATCGTGTAGGTCGAGTGCCAGAGCAGGGTGGTGGAGACCGCAAAGCCCCAGATCAGACCCGAGAACCCGCCGATCGCGAAGCACAGGACGGCGAGCAGCAGCGGGCCGACCACGTGCCACTGATTCAGCCACACCAGCTCCGGGAACTTGGCGAAATCGCGAATGCCGTCCAGATCGGTGTCGTCCCAGCGCCCGTCGAAGATCCAGGCGCTGTGCGAGTGCCAGAAGCCGTCCCGGGGCGAGTGGACGTCACCGGGCTGATCCGAGTTGCGGTGATGCACGCGGTGGGTGCTCGCCCACCAGAGCGGTCCCTTCTGCACGGCCATGACTCCGAGCACGGCCAGCACGAACTGGAAGGCCCGGCTCGTCTGGAAGGCGCGGTGCGCGAAGTAGCGGTGGTAGCCTCCCGTGATCCCGAACATGCGCAGCCAGAAGAGTCCCACGCACAGCCCCAGGTCCAGGGCGGAGACGCCGGTCACCAGGGTCAGCAGGCAGGCCGCGTGGATTCCCCAGTAGAGGGTCACCGAGACGATCCGCTGCTTGTGCCAGACGCCGTCCGCGTCGACGTAGCGACGGCCGGGGGCGGGCGTAGAGGTCATCGGTAGGGCTTCCGCCGGGCTGGCCATGCGCTGCTCCTCGAGATCCGATCCGCGGGGGGCTGGAATCGTGCGAGGGAGACGGTACGCAGCTCATCGGCGGGCTGCTCGCCCGCCCTGTGAAACTTCGGTAAAACGGCGCGAACTGTAAAAGCTGTGTGAAAACGCGGCTCCCACGCGGCTCAGACCGCCCTCTGCTAGGTTCCGCCTCCTGCTCGCGAGGGGGCGAATGCGGCTTCAGCTGGCGGAGAGCCGGGCCTGGGAGGACGACGGGTTCTTCATCCGTCCTCGGGTGTTCTCCCCATCGGATCTGGAGGAGCTGCGCGAGGCGGCCGAGGCCGTGGCCGTCGCGGCGGAGCGCGCCAGCGCCTGCCCCGAGAAGGACTACCGCATCGACGGCAATCGCTACGTCGAGGCGGGGGGCTCGACCATCCAGTTCGAGCATGGCGAGCACCACGAGCGCTCTCAGATCATCCGGGTGATCGAGCCCTTCCACCACCTCCACCCGCGCATGGACGCGCTGATGGACGACCCGCGGCTGGTCGAGCCCATGCGCGACCTGGTGGGCAGCGAGCGCGTTGCTCTGTGGACAGACAAGCTCAACCTGAAGCGGTCCCGTGAGGGCTCCGGCTTCCGCTTCCACCAGGATTCACCCTATTGGAATCACAAGTGCGATCACGTCGATCAGCTGCCCAATGTGATGATCGCCCTGGACGACGCCACTGCCGACAACGGCTGCCTGCGCGTCGTGCGCGGAAGCCACAAGCGCGGATCCCTACCGGGCATCCGGGACGAGACGACACTCGGACCGCTCTTCACCGACCCGGCGCACTTCGATCCCGACGACGAGGTGCTGGCCGAGATGCCGGCCGGGAGCCTGCTCTTCTTCAGCCCCCACACGGTCCACGGCTCCCAGCCCAACCGCTCGGGCGAGCCGCGCCGCGCCATGGTGCTCACCTACCAGCCCAGCGACCAGCCCATGTTCAAGCGGCCGGCCATCCGGAACGCCAAAGACGCCAACGAGCTGACTCCTGGCTAGCTAGAGCGTCCGGCTCGACGCCTCGCGGAACGCGGCGCGCAGCTCGTCGTAGGTGGTGGTGACCGGGAACCGGGGAAACTCCTGGATCACGTTGTCCGGCGGGCGGAACAGGATGCCCGCGTCCGCCTCCGCGAGCATGGTGGTGTCGTTGTACGAGTCCCCGGCGGCGATCACGCGGAAGCGAAGCCCGTGGAACGCGCGCACGGCCTCGCGCTTCTGGTCCGGCTGGCGCAGGCGGTAGTTCGCGATTCGCCCGTTCGCCTCGATCTCCAGGGCGTGGCAGAAGAGCGTGGGCCAGTCGAGCTGCCGCATCAGGGGCGCGGCGAAGTCGTAGAAGGTGTCCGACAGGATGATCACCTGGAAGTGCTCGCGCAGCCACGCGAGGAAGTCCCGAGCGCCTTCGAGGGGCGCCATCGTGGCGATCACCTTCTGGATGTCCGGCAGGCCGAGCCCGTGGCTTTCCAGCACGCCGAGCCGCCGCTTCATGAGCTCGTCGTAATCGGGCATGTCGCGGGTGGTGAGCCGTAGCTCCTCGATTCCGGTCCGCTCGGCCACGTTGATCCAGATCTCGGGGACGAGGACCCCCTCGAGGTCCAGGCACGCGATCTCCAAGGCAAACTCCTCCCGCGCCGGCCGCGGAGGCGCCGCGCGAATCGCGGGAGTCTAGGCGCAAGTGGGCGGATCACAAGGGGTTTCGGTAGGATCGGGGGGATGCGCTGCCAACCCCCGGGCGCCTTGCTCCTGTCCCTCGCTGTGGCCGCGGTTGCGGGTTGCGGCTCGGGCGAACCGGGCGGGCCGCCCGGCGGCTTCGGCGACAAGCCGGTCACGGTGGAGCTCATCACCGTCACCCCCCAGCTCCTGAGCGACCGAGTCGCCTTCAGCGGAGAGCTCGCCGCCGAGTATGCGGTGGTGGTGAATCCCGAGATCTCCGGGGTCGTGGAGTCCATCGAGTTCAAGGAAGGCCAGGCGGTGGTGGTCGGGGACATCCTGTTCCGGCTGCGCGATGCCGAGCAGCGCGCGCGGCTGAAGGAAGCGGAAGCCGAGCGGAGCCTGGCCCAGGACGTCTTCGACCGCACCCAGCGCCTGGCCAGCCGCGATGTGTCCTCCGAGGCCCGTCGCAGCGAGGCCATCGCCGGGCTCGACCGCGAGCGCGCGCGAGTCGATCTCGCCAAGCTCGAGCTCGAGCGAACCCGGATCCGCGCGCCATTCGACGGCGCGGTCGGCCAGCGCATGGTCTCGCCGGGCGACCGCGTCACCCCGGACGACGGCCTGGTCGAGATCCTCGCCATCGACCGGCTCCAGCTGCTCTTCGCGGTTCCCGAGGTGGGCGTGCCGCTGGCGCGCGAGGGCATTCCCGTATTCATTCGGGTGGTGGCCTGGCCGGGCGAGATCTTTCCGGGCGAGGTCTTCTTCGTGTCTCCCAACCTGGAGGTCGGCTCCCGCCGGCTGATCCTGAAGGCGTGGGTCGCGAACGAGGCTCACCGACTGAAGCCCGGCATGTTCGCCAACGTGGACGTCGAGATCGGCCGCAAGGAGGAGGCCCTGCTGGTGCCCGAGGCCGCCGTCGTCTACGACCGCAACGGGGTCTACCTGTGGCGCCGGGGCGAGGAGAACCGCGCCGAGAAGATCCCCGTCGAAATCGGGATCCGCAGCGAGGGCAAGGTCGAGATCCTGAGT
Organism: Pseudomonadota bacterium; assembly: GCA_027295775.1. Classification (GTDB taxonomy): domain Bacteria; phylum Myxococcota_A; class UBA9160; order UBA9160; family UBA4427; genus JAPUKG01. Next base: position 3,847 of record JAPUKG010000229.1, on the reverse strand, counting down.
GGCATCGCGCCCGGCGACTCTGTGGTCTCGGCCGGTATTCACAAGGTGAAGGCCGGAACCGTGTTGCAGATCCAGGAGCCAGAGCCGGCGACGGCGACTCCCATCCATGCGAGCGACGGCGGCGGCGCCGAAGGCGGGGCGGGCGGAGACGCCTCTTGAGGCTCTCCCAGGTGTGCATCGATCGCCCGGTCCTGTCCTGGGTGATGTCGCTGATGATCGTGCTGTTCGGCCTGATCGGGCTGCTGCGCCTGCCCAACCGCGAGATGCCCGACGTCGACCCGCCGATCGTGTCCGTCACCACGGTGTATCCCGGCGCCGCACCGGAGGTGGTCGAGATCTCGGTCACCCAGATCCTCGAGGACGCGGTCAACGGCATCGAGGGCGTCAAGCACGTCACCTCCCAGAGCCGCGAGCAGGTCTCCCAGCTCAGCATCGAGTTCGGGCTGACCCGTGACATCGAGGCCGCCGCCAACGACGTGCGCGACCGCGTGGCGCGGGTGCGCAACCGGCTCCCGGACGAGGTGGACGAGCCCGTGGTGGCGAAGCGGGACTCGGATGCGTGGGCAGTGATGTGGCTGGCCCTGTACGGCGCCGACTACGACCAGATCTCGCTGACCACGATCGCCGAGAACCGGATCAAGGATCGGATCGCCAAGCTTCCGGGCGTGGCCAGCGTGATGGTGGGCGGCGAGCGTCGCTACTCCATGCGCGTCTGGCTCGAGAATCGCCGCCTCGGGGCTCACGGCCTCACCATTGCCGACGTCGTGAACGCGCTCCGGCGCGAGAACGTCGACATCCCCTCCGGCCGACTGGAGAGTCTGGACACCGAGTTCACGGTCCGGAGCCTGGGAGAGCTGCGCACCGTGGCGGACTACGAGGCCCTGATCGTCGCCACCGTGGGCGGCAAAGCGGTGCGCCTGCGCGACGTCGCCACCGTCGAGGTCGGTCCCGAGACCGATCGTAAGATCACGCGCTTCAACGGCAAGCCCAATATCGGGCTCGGCGTGGTCAAGCAGTCCAAGGCCAACACCCTGGACGTGGCCAACGCGGTGCGCGCCGAGGTTGTGCAGATCCAGTCGGAGCTCGAGTCCGGTCTCAAGCTCGAGGTGGCCTTCGACTCCTCCGTGTTCATCCAGGAGTCCATCCAGGACGTCACCCTCACCATCTTCATCGCCGTGATCCTGGTCGTGCTGGTGAACTACGTGTTCCTGCGCTCGGCGCGCGCCACCATCGTCCCCGCTATCGCGATCCCGGTCTCCATCATTGGGTCGCTTGGGTTCCTCTACTTCCTGGGCTTCTCGATCAACACCCTCACGCTGATGGGCATCACCCTGGCCATCGGTCTGGTGGTGGACGACGCGATCGTGGTGCTCGAGAACATCACCCGCTGGATCGAGGCGGGCGCGCCTCCCGTGGAGGCCGCGCGCCGGGGCATGGAGGAGATCTCCTTCGCCGTGGTGGCTTCCACGGTCGCTGCGGTGGCCGTGTTCGTGCCCCTGGCCTTCCTCACCGACACCACCGGCCGGCTCTTCCGCGAGTTCGCGGTGACCGTGGCGGCGGCGCTCGCCATCTCGGGCTTCGTGGCGCTGACCCTGTCGCCCATGCTCTGCGCCCGGGTCCTGCGCAAGGCCGAGAGCGAGCACGGGCTGAAGGGCGTGCTGGCGCGCTTCTTCGAGCGGCTGGCCGATTCCTACGCTCGCCTGCTGCGTCCCGTGGTCACGCGGCCCGGCCTTACCGCGGGCGTCGCGGCCTTCGGCGTTCTCTGGTTCGCGGCCGGCGTCTTCCTGTACGGCCAGGCCCGGGAGGAGTTGGTGCCGGAGTCCGACCGGGGAGTGCTGATCATCTGGACCGAGGCGCCCGAGGGCAGCACCGTCCAGTACATGGATCGCTACCAGCGGCAGGCCGAGAAGATCCTGATGGACGATCCCGACGTGCCGCGCGCCTTCTCTGTCGTGGCCCTCGGCATCGGCACCCCGGGCATCGTGAACCAGGGAGTGTTCTTCGCCCAGCTCGCCCCCCGCGGCGAGCGCGACCGCAGCTACAAGGAGATCATCAGCGATCTGCGCCCAAAGCTCGAAGGCGTGGCCGGAATCAAGGCCTTCCCGCTCAACCCGAGTCCCCTGCGCGGCTTCCGCTCCGCGGCCGTCGAGATCGTGATCCAGGGTCCCGACGTGAACGAGCTGGCGAGAATCGCCGACGAGGTGGAGCGCCGCGCGGAGGAGGCGGGTGGATTCCGTTACATCCGCAGCAACCTGGTGGTGAACAAGCCGCAGCTCGAGGTGGAGATCGACCGGGAACGGGCCAGCGACGTGGGCGTCTCGGTGCGCGACGTCGCCACTACCCTGCAGATCATGCTCGGCGGCGTCGACGTCTCCACGTTCAAGCTCGACGGCGAGACCTACAAGGTGATCGCCCAGCTGCCTCGTGAGAAGCGCGCCAACCCGAGGAGCCTCCTCGAGCTATTCGTGCGCGGCGACGACTCCTTGATCCCGCTGGCGTCCCTGGTGACCTCCCGCCAGACGATCGTGCCGCGCTCGATTCCCCACTTCGATCGCTTCCGGGCTGTGACCATCACCGCGGACGTGGACGGCATCTCCCAGGGAGACGGCCTTCACCAGATGCGCCGGATCGCCGAAGAGGAAATTCCGGCGGCAGGCGGCTACAGCGTGCGCTTCTCGGGCGAGGCCGAGAAGTTCTTCGAGTCCGGGAACGCGCTCATCTTCGCCTACCTGCTGGCCATCCTGGTGGTCTACCTGGTGCTCGCTGCGCAGTTCGAGAGCTTCGTCCACCCCGCCACGATCCTGGTGGCGGTCTTCCTGTCCTTCACCGGGGCGCTGATCGCCCTCGAGGTCATGGACCAGACGCTGAACCTGTTCAGCAAGATCGGAATCGTGATGCTGGTGGGTCTCGTCACCAAGAACTCGATCCTGATCGTCGAGTTCTCGAATCAGCTCCGCGAGCGTGGGCTGGACCTGGTCGACGCGGCCTTCACTGCGGCGCGCACCCGCTTCCGCCCGATCCTGATGACCGCGCTGGCGACCATCATGGGCATCATGCCCATTGCCGCGGGCCTGGGCGCGGGCGGGGAGTCGCGCGCGCCGCTCGGTATCGCGGTCGTGGGCGGGATGCTCTTCTCGTCGATCCTCACCTTCTTCATCGTCCCCGCCACCTACGTTGGCTTCGAGCGCCTGCGCATGGCGGTCCGCGGCGGTGAGGGCCTCGCCGATGAGAAGCCGGCGCCCGCCGTGGCGGGGGGGAAGTGAACGATCTCGAAGCGTTCTGGCTCGGGATCGTGCAGGGACTGACCGAGTTCCTGCCGGTCTCGAGCTCGGGCCACCTGGTCGTCTTCCAGAGTCTGCTCGGTATCGAGGTCGGGGAGGGACTGCTGTTCGAGATCGCCGTCCACGTGGCAACCCTGTTCGCCATCGTGATCTTCTACCGCAGGCGGATCGGGGAGCTCGTGGCGGGGGCGCTGCGCGGGAGCCCCGACGCGTGGCGCTACGGCGCCAAGCTCGCCCTCGGCACCCTGCCCGCGGTGGTGGTGGCGCTGCTGGCCGGCGACTGGATGAGGGCGCAGTTCGCCTCGCCCGGGGTCGCCGGCTCGTGCCTGCTGGTCACCGGCGGCATCCTGTGGACGACCCGCCGCAGCATTGCCCGCGCCGTGGGGGAAGAGCCGAGCTGGGCGGCAGCCCTGCTGATCGGCTGCGCCCAGGCCTTCGCCATCCTGCCCGGGATCTCACGCAGCGGCACCACCGTCGCCGCGGCCCTCCTGCTCGGCGTCCGGTCGGACCGCGCCGCCGAGTTCTCGTTCCTGCTGGGCATCGTGGCGATCACCGGCGCCGCCGTG
>JAPUKG010000228.1 GCA_027295775.1 Pseudomonadota bacterium | reverse complement strand
GAGCTCGACCTCGCCGAAATGGAGCCGCAGCCACGCCGCCCCCTCCACCCGCACGGTGCGGCGGAAGACCATGGACGCGACCTCCGCGCCGTTGCCCACGGTGCCGCTGTCGAGGTGATAGGGGTATTCCACCCCGAGCGGCCGATCGAGCGTGGACTGGGCGTGCGTCGGGGCGACCACGCCTCCGGCCACTAGGCTGAGGGCCGCCATCAAGCAGCGCATGGTCTTCTCCGTCTCCTGCCCCCTACTCCGCCACCAACGGCGTCCCATGCATCATAGACGATTGGAATCGCCTCCGACCTCGCGGTCCCTCCCTGGCGTCGCCGAGCCTCGCCGACCGATCCGCCGGGACGGATGCTCCGGTGCCCACCGCAACCCTTCTCAACCCCGGTCGGCCAGATAGAATGACCACGTTGGGCCCACGTCAGACCACGTCACTCTCGCAGGGGATGCCCACATGAGCCCGGCGCCGCAACGAACCGGTTCGCCAGCCCACGAAGGCAGCGACCGGTCGGCCCACCATGACCCGGGGGGTGTGCAGCCATGACCCGGGCCGCCGTGAACAGTCGTCTTCCGCTGGGGTTCCTCATGGTGGCCGTGCTGCTCACGGGCGCGGTCCTGGCATGGCTGATGTGGGAAGCCATCAGCAACCTCCAGGCCACTCGCAGGACGGTGGCGCGGGAGGTCGATATCGAGGAGCTGCGCAGCGCGATCGTCCACCTCGATGAGGTGCTGACCATGTCGGCGCTCATGGCCGTCGCCACCGGCGACCCGTCCTGGGTCGAGCGCTACAAGGAACACGAACCCAAGCTCGACGCGGCGATCAAGCTGGCCCGCGAGATCGAGCCGAAGGCCTACATCGGCGAGGGCGCCGCCCTCATCGACCGGGCCAACATGAAGATCGTGGCCATGGAGAAGATGGCGTTCCAGTACCTCGAGCAGGACAACCCCGAAGAAGCGCAGAGGCTGCTCCTCAGCGAGGATTACGAGAAAGAGAAGCAGACGTACGCGCGGGGCATGACCCGATTCGCGATCACGCCGCGGCTGAACCTGCGCCTCGCGCAGCTTCGGGGGAGAATCGTTCATCTCGACGAAGTCCTCACCATGTCTGCCCGCATGGCCGCCGTAACCGGCAATGAGAAATGGATCGACCGCTACCGCGGATACGAGCCGGAGCTCGGCGCGGCCATCAAGGAGGCCAAGGCACTCGCGCCGGAGGCCTTCACCCGGGAGGCAGCCGACCAGACCGACAAGGCCAACACGAAGCTGGTCGACCTGGAGAAGGAGGCGTTCAAGCTGGTGGGCGAGGAGCGCCTGCAGGCGGCCCAGGACCTGCTGTCCAGCGGCGAGTACAACGAGTTGAAGCGGGTGTACGCCCAGGGGATGCAGCTCTTCGCCCAACGGCTCAAGAGCGTGGCGAGCGAGGATGTGCGGCTCGCCAGGAACAAGGCGCTCTTGAGCGGGACCGCAACGATCCTGGTCATTCCCGTCCTCATGATCGGGTGGCTCTTCGTGCTGCGAACGACGCGCCGCTGGCAGGCGGCGCTCGTAGAGAGCAATCGCGACCTCGGGGGACAGACCATCCAGCTGGCCGAGCTCAACCGGGCGCTGGAAGCCGAGGTGGCCGAGCGGAAGCGGGCCGAGAAGCTGCAGCGCGGCCGAAGCCGCGTGCTGGAGCGGCTGGCGGCCGGCGCCCCGCTAGAGGAGGTCCTGTCGATCCTCGTCGAGACCGCCGAGGCGGTGGAGCCCGACATGCTCTGCTCGATCCTGCTGCTCGACGACGAGAAGAAGCACCTGCGGCACTGCGCCGCTCCGAGCCTGCCCGACTTCTACAACGAGGCCGTCGACGGCCTCGAGATCGGCCGCGGCGTCGGCTCCTGCGGCGAGGCTGCCGCGACCGGCAAGCGGGTGATCATCGAGGACGTCCTGACCCATCCCAACTGGGCCCCGTTCCGCGACCTCGCCAAGCGCGCCGGGGTGCGGGCGGCCTGGTCGGAGCCCGTCGTCTCCTCGACCGGCGCAACCCTGGCGACCTTCGCGATGTACTATCGCGAGCCCCGCCGGCCCAGTCCGCGCCAGCTCGAGCTCATCGCGTCCGGCGCCCAGCTTGCGGGCATCGCCATCGACCGCAAGCGGGTGGAGGCGGCGCTGCAGCAAGCCCATGACGAGCTTGAGCACCGCGTCCGGGAGCGGACCGCCGAGCTCGCCGCGGCCAACCAGCGGTTCCGCCAGCTCGCCGAGAACATCGATGCCGCGTTCTGGCTCGCCTCACCCGACGAGAAGGAGCTGTACTACGTCAGCCCCGCGTACGAGACGATCACCAACCGCTCGTGCGAGAGCCTCTACGCCGATCCGATGTCCTGGCTCGAGGCCCTGCACCCGGAGGACCGCGAGCGAGCCCGGGCCGAGGCGCAAGCGAGAGGTTCCGTCCCGCACGACGATGAGCGGGAGGGCGAGTTTAGAACGCGTCGTCCGGATGGCTCGACCGGCTGGATCTGGGTTCGCTCCTGGCCGGTCTACGACGGGCAGGACGCGCTGGTGGGTCGGGCCGGGATCGCGGAGGACATCACCGAGCGAGTGCAGGCGGACCAGGCCCTGCGGGAAAGCGAGCAGCGCTTCCGCAGCGCGTTTGATCACACGGCCGTGGGCATGGCTCTGCTCGACCTGGACGGCAGA
>JAPUKG010000227.1 GCA_027295775.1 Pseudomonadota bacterium | reverse complement strand
CGTCGATCTCGTGCACCCGGACGAGGTCACGGCGCCGACCGAGCTTGCGAAAGCTCCCGAGCTGGTGGCGATCCGCATCACTTCGGTGATGTGGGCACGCGCCTTCTCCGAGGTGATGATCGAGGCGGGCATTCCCCACCGGATCGACCAGCCACCCACGGGCGACGCCACCCGGGGCCTGCGACGCCGCTCCCACGACCAGGCGGTCGCCATCTATGTGCGCCCCGAGGACGCGGAGGCCGCCCACCGCATGGACGCGGAGTTCGTGAAGACCCAGATCCCGGACCTGCCCGCCGAGGGTGCTTCTGGGAAGGGAGACAGCGAGAGCTGTCCCGCGTGTGGCGACCCTCTCGATCCGGACCGCAGCGAGTGCCCCGGCTGCGGCCTCTTCGTCGGCGCGGTCGACGGGGAGTAGAGGCCTGCTGGCGACGCGGGCATCATGCGGCCGGACGCTCGAAGACCACGTCGGCCCAGTAGCGGGTCGGACGGCGGCGCGGACCGCGCCATCCTGCGCGCCGCAGCTCCCCGGCGATCAGCCCGTTCAGAATGCCATGGCCCACGAGCCAGACCGGGTGTTTCGCAGAAGCGAGCTCCACCAGGCGCCGAGCTGCGACCCGCGCACGCGCGCGCACGGCCGCGACGCCCTCCACGTCGGGCGACCAGCCGAGCAGCCACGCTGCCCGGGTGAGGCGGGTCCAGACGTGGGGGTTCAGGCGAATCGACGTGGGCACCCGGGAGGGGAGCGCGCTCTCCCGGAACTGGTCCTCGGTCAGGACCGCCGCGTCGGGCGCCAGCAGCGCCGCGGACTCGAGGGAGCGCCGCAGCGGGCTCGTCACCAGCAGCGCCGCCTCCCGTGCCCTCGCGCGCAGGGCGCCGGGAGGTGGCAGCTCCACGTCCACCGGCGCCGCATCGTAGGCCCGCAGCCATTCACCGAAGCGAGTACCCGACACGGGAGTCATCCCATCGTGATCGGGCTTCCCGTGCCGGACCAGGACGATCTTCACACGCCGCGCTCGAGCGAGTCGAAGAAGATGCGGATGCAGCGGTCGTGCCACGGCACCCGGGTCCCGCGGCCGTGGAAGCCCACGTGTCCCCCTCGATGCGACAGCAGTGGAACCAGGTTCGGGTTTCGCTGCCAGTCCGTGCGCTGGTAGGCGTCGGGCGGGATCCACGGGTCGTCCAGTGCATGGACGACGAGCGCGGGCAATCGAATCTCGCCCAGGAAGCGCTCGGCGCGGTTGTCCTCGTAGTACTCCTCCGCCGACGCGTACCCGTTGCGCGGCGCGACGAAGCGCTCGTCGAACTCGTAGATGCTGCGCGCCGCGCGTACGGCCCTGGCTTCGCTGGCGCTGATCTCCGACTTCCCGCCGAAACACTCCGCCACGATCGCGTCGAGGATGTGGCGCTGATAGAGCCGATTTCGCGGCGCCAGGAACCGTTGCGAGGCGGCCAGGAGGTCGATTGGCGCCGAGACCGAGACGACGGCTCGCACCGGGAGCTCAGGCGCGAACTCCGCGGCGAACTTGAGCAGCATGTTCCCGCCGAGCGAGAAGCCGACCAGCAGGAGCCCGTCCGCCAGCAGCGGCTCGTCGAGCCCCAGGAGTGCGTCGCGCAGGTCGCCGGTGCGGCCGGCGTGGTACTGGAGGCGACACAGCGCACGAGACGGCCCGGCGCCGCGCAGGTTGAGGCGAACGACGCGATGGCCCGCTCCCAGCAGGTGCCTCGCGCTCGTCTCCAGGTAGGCGCTGCTCTCCTCGCCGCCGAGTCCGTGGCACAGAACGACCGTGGCCCGACGGTCGCCGTTCGCCGGCTCCTGGAGGATGGCCGACAGCGCATCGCCGCTTCCGTCGAGGAGGGGAAGCGTGAGGCGCTCGCCTGGCGCGGCCGCGGGCACGGGCGGACGGAGCGCGTTCCTCATCGTCTGGAGGTCGGGACCCCACCAGGGCGCGCGGGCCCGGAAGCGCGGGAAGGTCGGAGATGTCACTTCACCGGCGGACCCGTCGGAATATCCGAGAACGCCACGTCCTTGTCCGCCCGCATCTCCGCGGGCAGGCGCAGGACCCGCTCGGCGATGATGTTGCGCAGGATCTCGTCGGTTCCGCCCGCCAGGCGACCGCCCGGGGCGGCCAGGTACGCCTCCTGCCACGCCCCATCCTCCGCGGCGATGCGCGGGTCGACGAGCAAGCCCGAGACTCCCTGGAGCTCGATGGCGTAGTCCGCCATGCGCTGGCGCAGGCGCGCACCGACCAGCTTTCCGAGGGAGCTCTGAGGTCCCGGCGTCTGGCCCCGGGAGAGAGAGGTCAGGGTGCGGTAGCCGGTGTACTGCATGCCTTTGGATCGCACATAGAAGTCGGCGAGGTTCTGGCGCACCGAGCTCTCGTCGAGTCGTGCGGAGTCGGCCGCCAGGCGCAGGAGGTCAGCGAAGTCCGGGCCGGCGGCCCCGCCCCCGCCGATGGCGGCGCGCTCGTTCATGAGGGTGGTGATGGCGCCGCGCCAGCCGTCGTTGACCTCCCCCACCCGGTTCTCATCGGGAACACGCACGTTCTCGAAAAAGACCTCGTTGAAGCCGGCGCCCTCGTTCATCTGGCGGATGGGCCGAATCTGGATGCCCGGCGACGTCAGGTCGACCACGAAGTAGGTAATCCCGCCGTGCTTGGGCGCGTTCGGGTCCGTGCGGGTCACGACCATTCCCCACTTGGAGTAGTGGGCACCGCTGGTCCAGATCTTCTGACCGTTCAGGACCCAACTGTCCCCGTCGCGCACCGCGGCGGTGCGCAGCCCCGCCAGATCAGAGCCCGCGCCGGGCTCGCTGAAGAGCTGGGACCAGATCTCCTCGCCGCGCAGCATCTTGGGCAGAAAGCGCTTCTTCTGCTCGGGCGTGCCGTGCGCCATCAGGGTCGGGCCGAGCATCCCCTGACCGATGGTGAAGATGTTCAGCGGGGTCCGGTAGCGCGCCTCCTCCTGGTTCCAGATCACGTTCTGGATGGGCGAGGCGTCGCGGCCGCCGTACTGCTTCGGCCAGGTGATGCAGGCCCAGCCCGCGTCGGCCTTCTTTCCCATCCAGGCCTGCGCGCGCGCGACAGCGTCGGTCCTGTCGCGCTCCACGGCCAGCGACGGCTTGCGCTCGTCGGGACCCAGAAGCTCGGCGTTCGCATCTAGCCAGGCTCGCGCCTCGGCGCGGAACTCGGCTTCCTCGGCTGTGTCGTTGAAATCCATCTTGCGGAGCCACCGTTCGCCTATGGCTCACCGTGCACCGGCCGCCGGCCGGCTTGCGGCTAGGCGTCTTCCAGAGCGTTGAAGCGCTCGAGGATGCGTTGGGCTGTCTCGGGTCCGTCGGGGTGAGCGAGAATTCGGCCGGTGAGGAGCTCTCGCTGCTGATCGGCGGCGAGCTTCGGCTGCTCGACGGTGGCCCAGTGCACGATGCGCTTCCAGAAGGGGTCGATCACTTCGTGGCCCAGCAGGCGCCCGCCGTCCCGGGTCTTCAGGTGCACATGGCGGAGCTCGCCCAGGTACAGGCGCAGGGAGGTGACGTGGATCTCCTCGTCCCGGCGGATCCGACCCACGATCTCGGCCGCCTCCTCCGCTTCGGCGCGCCGATCGCGGAATAGATCCGGGTCGCGCAGGACTGCTTCGGTGAGCTGGAAGCCCCGCTCCGCGCGGAACTCGATCAGCAGCAGGTTGAGCAGGACCGAGATGGTCTGCTCGTAGGCCCGGGGAATGTCGCGGAACTCGCCCGCCGGATCGTCGGCCCGGCCGATGCGCTCGGGCATTTCGGGCTGCGGATAGTCCACCTCTCCGAAGGCC
>JAPUKG010000226.1 GCA_027295775.1 Pseudomonadota bacterium | reverse complement strand
TCCGCACAAGATGTACGCCGCCTACGCCGCCGCGGTCGAGTACACCGGTCAGCCCACGGTGATCCTGGCCAAGACCGTGAAGGGCTACGGGATGGGCGAGGCCGGCGAGGGACAGAACATCACCCACCAGCAGAAGAAGATGGGCCTCGATGCCCTGAAGGCCTTCCGCGACCGCTTCCACATCCCCATCTCCGACGACGAGATTGCCGAGGCTCCGTTCTTCAAGCCGCCGGAAGACAGCGCCGAGATGCAGTACTTCCGCGAGCGGCGGCGCGCCCTGGGCGGCTACCTGCCGTACCGGCGCACCGACGCGCCGCCCCTGGCGACCCCGGACCTCGACGCATTCCAGGGCCTGCTCGAGAGCACCGGGGAGCGCGAGGTCGCCACTACCATGGCGGCGGTGCGGCTCCTCCAGCTCCTGGTCCGCGACAAGAACGTCGGGCGCTTCGTCGTACCCATCGTTCCGGACGAGTCCCGGACCTTCGGGATGGAGGCCATGTTCCGGCGCCTCGGCATCTACTCCTCGGTGGGTCAGCTGTACGAACCGGTGGACTCGGACCAGCTGGCGTTCTACCGCGAGGACAAGCAGGGGCAGATCCTGCAGGAGGGCATCAACGAGGCGGGCGCCATGTGCTCGTGGATCGCCGCGGGCACGGCCTACAGCAATCACGGGATCAACATGATCCCGGTCTACATCTTCTACTCCATGTTCGGCTTCCAGCGCGTGGGCGACCTGGCCTGGGCCGCTGGGGACGCCCAGGTCCGGGGCTTCCTACTCGGGGGAACGGCGGGGGGAACGACCCTGGCCGGCGACGGGCTCCATCACCAGGACGGTCACAGTCACCTGCTGGCGGCGACCATTCCCAACTGCAAGAGCTACGACCCCGCCTTCGCCTACGAGCTGGCCGTGATCTTTCAGGACGGCCTGCGCCGGATGTTCCGGGAGCAGGAGAACGTCTTCTACTACATCACCGTGATGAACGAGAAGTACGTGCACCCGGCGCTGCCGAAGGGAGCGGAGGAGGGCATCATCCGGGGCATGTACCTGTTCCGCGAGGCCGAGGGCGATCCCCGTGTCCAGCTCCTGGGCAGCGGCACCATCCTGCGCGAGGTGCTGGCGGCGGCGGATCTCCTGCTCGAGGACTTCGGGGTCGCGGCGGACATCTGGAGCGTGACGAGCTGGAGTGAGCTGGCGCGGGACGGACACGATGCGGACCGGTGGAATCGACTCCACCCGGAGTCCGAGCCGCGGTTGGCCTACGTCTCTCGCTGCCTCGCGAAGCGCACGGGCCCGGTGGTGGCCGCCAGCGACTACATGCGGGCGGTGGCGGACCAGATCCGCGCGAACGTGCCCGCGCGCTACCACGTGCTCGGCACCGATGGCTATGGGCGAAGCGACACGCGTCGCAAGCTGCGCCAGTTCTTCGAGGTCGATCGCTTCCACGTGGCGGTGGCCGCCCTGCGCGCCCTGGCCGAAGAGGGCGGGCTGGAGCGGGCACGCGTCTCCGAGGCCATCCACAAGTACGGCATCGATCCCGACAAGCCCAACCCGATGGCGGTCTGATGGCGATGGCGGTGCGAGCGACGGCAGTGTGAGCGCACCCGTGGCCAGCGAGGTCGAGGTCCGCGTTCCCGACATCGGGGACGTCGAGGACGTCGAGGTCATCGAGATCCTGGTGGCCCCGGGCGACCGGGTCGCGCTGGAGGATCCCCTCCTCACGATCGAGAGCGACAAGGCGAGCATGGAGATCCCGTCCCCGTACGCGGGGGTGGTCGAGACGGTCGTGGTCAAGCTGGGGGACGCGGTGGCCGAGGGCTCGCTCCTGCTGACGCTGCGCGCGGAAGTTGCGGACACCGCGGTGTCCGAGCCGGCTCCCTCCCCGGGGACCGAGCCCGAGACCCGGCCCGAAGCGTCGGCGGCACCGACCCCGCTCCCTCCGCCACCGAAACCGCCGGTCCCGCCCGTGGTCGCGGAGCCCGGACGAACGCCCCACGCCAGCCCGCTCGTGCGCAAGATGGCGCGCGAGCTCGGCGTCGACCTGCTGGCGACCACGGGTAGCGGCTCGCACGGTCGGATCCTGTCAGGCGACGTCCAGACCACGGTGCGGGAGGCGATGGCGGGGGTCGCCGGGCACGGCCCGGCGCCGCTGCCCAGCGCGGGAGCGGGCCCGCAGCCCGCGGTCGACTTCTCGGCCTTCGGCGAGACCGAGGTGCAGCCGCTCAGCCGGATCCAGCGCGTCTCCGGGCGCAACCTGACCCGGAGCTGGCAGACGGTGCCCCACGTAACCCAGCACGACGAGGCCGACGTCACCGAGCTCGAGTCCTTCCGCAAGCGCCACGCCCCCGAGGCCGAGAGCCAGGGCGTGAAGCTCACGCTCCTCCCTTTCGTGTTGAAGGCGTGCGTCCAGGCCCTGCGCGACTACCCCGAGTTCCGCTCGTCCCTCGATCCCAGGGGCGAGAGCCTGATCGTCAAGCACTACTACCACCTGGGTGTCGCGGTCGATACCGAGCGCGGGCTCGTCGTGCCCGTGGTCCGCGAGGTGGACCAGAAGGGGCTGCTCGAGCTGGCGGCCGAGCTGGCCGCGCTGTCCGAGAAGGCCCGCGCCCGCAAGCTCTCGCCGGCGGACATGCAGGGCGGGGTGATGAGCGTCTCGAGCCTGGGCGGGATCGGCGGCACGCACTTCACGCCGATCGTGAACGCACCCGAGGTCGCCGTGCTGGGCGTCTCGCGCATCGAGACGCGCGCGGTCTGGCGGGATGGCGACGGGGAGGGCGATGGCGAGGGGCGCTTCGAGCCGCGGCGCATCCTGCCGCTCTCGCTCTCCTACGACCACCGGGTGATCGACGGCGCCCAGGCCGTGCGCTTCACCACCCACCTCGCGCGCTCGCTCTCGGCGATGGAGAACCTGCTGCTCTAGGGGCGGGGG
>JAPUKG010000225.1 GCA_027295775.1 Pseudomonadota bacterium | reverse complement strand
ACCCCGAGACCGATCGCAACAACGAGCCCTTCCTCGACGCCGGCCAGCGCCTGCTGCCCGGCTACCGGCGCATGCAGGGCGTCGTGACCCGGGCCGACGAGACCCGAGACACCGAGGCCCTGCTGGCGGATCCCAGCCTGTGCATGGTCAACCGCAACCGCGGCGCGGGCACCCGGGTGCTGATCGACGAGCTTCTGGGCGAGCGCCGCCCGCCGGGCTTCGCCTACGAGCCCCGTTCCCACTACGCGGTGGCGGCGGCCGTGGCCCAGAAGCGCGCGGACTGGGGCGTCACCATCGAGACGGTGGCGCAGCAGTCGGGGCTTCGCTTCCGCCCGCTCCGGGCCGAGCACTACGACTTCGCGGTGCCCGAGTCGCGCTGGCACCGGCCCGGCGTGGCGGCCTTCCGCCGCCTCCTCGAGCCCGGCAGCTCCCTGCGCGGGGAGCTCGAGGCCATGGGCTTTCCGGCTCGCTGAGCTAGCTTTTGCATGCGAATGGAACAAGGCTTCCCATCTAGCCCACCCGGTCGACCGTGTCGGTCGTAACCCTTGCCATCGTAATCGGCGTCTGTCTGGTGGCGTCGGCCTTCTTCTCGGGCAGCGAGACGGCGCTCCTCCGCCTGCGCCAGCACGAGATCGAAAAAGAGATCGAGCAGTCGGGCGGCCCAGCCGCGGTGGCCGCGCGCGACCTGATCTCGTCGACGTCACGCCTGCTCGTCACGATCCTGCTCGGCAACAACGTGGTCAACATCCTGGGCGCCTCCGCGGCCGCCGCGCTGGCCATCCACTTCCTGGGCGTGCAGATGGGCATCGCGGTGTCCACCGGGGTGATGACCCTTCTCGTGCTGGTGTTCTGCGAGGTCCTGCCCAAGGCCGTGGCCGCCAACCATCCCCTCGGCGTCGTCCGGCTGGTGGCCCTCCCCCTCTACCTGCTGCACCAGCTGTTGCGCCCGGTGCACGCGATCTTCGACCGGGTTCTCGAGCCCGCGGTGCGGCGCATCACGGGCGGGTCGCACAGCGAGCCCGGGCTCTCGGCGGAAGAGGTCCTGCGCATGGCGCGCAAGGCGCGCGACGGTCAGGAGGTGGGCAGCCCCATGGCCATCATCGGCGCGACCTCGGCGGCTGCCGAGATGACCGTGAGCGAGATCATGGTTCCGCGCACGGAGATTACGGCCTTCCCCCACGACACGTCGCCCGCCCAGCTCCTCGAGGACCAGCTGGAGGAGCTCTTCACGCGCGTCCCCATCTACCAGGACTCGATCGACAACGTGCTGGGCTTCGTGCACCTGAAGGATCTGGTCAAGCTGGCCCGGCTGGATGGCGCGGACCTCACCAGCATCCTCAAGCCCGTGCTGCGCGTTCCCGAGCGCAAGCCGATCCTGCGCCTGCTGACCGACATGCAGCGCGCATTCTGCCACGTGGCCATGGTGAAGGACGAGTTCGGCGCCACCCAGGGCATGGTCACCATGGAGGACATCCTCGAGGAGATCGTGGGTGAGATCCGGGACGAGTTCGACTCCGCCGAGCTCCTCACCATCCGCCAGCTCAGCGACGGTAGCTACGAGGTGCTGGGCCGCGTCACCGTGCTCGACTTCAACCGCGAGTCGGGCTGGGAGATCAAGGCGGAGCGCGGCGACACCATGGGCGGGCTCATCTTCAACACCCTGGGGAGGGCGCTGCGCAAGGGCGAGGTGGTCCAGTTGCCGGGCTACGAGCTGGTCTGCGTCGACCTGTCCGGCAGCCGCATCACGCGGGTTCGGGTCAGCCAGAAGACAGCCGCCGGAGAGCCTGGGCCTTGACGATCAGGTAGACGCGGGCTCCCGGGGCGACTTCGAGCGCGCGCACCGCACCGGTGGTGAGCTTCGCGGTGAGGCGCTCGCCGGCGTCGATCTCCACCAGGACGTCCTCGTCCCGAGCCTCGCACGACACCACCCGCCCCTCGATCACGTTGCGTGCCGAGATCCGGCGGGGCGGATCGAGGGCCAACAGGATGTCCTCGGCGCGCAGACCGATGCAGACCGACGAGCCCGGGGCGAGGGACCACGGCACGGTGAGCCGCAGCCCCCCCGCACTCTCGACCTTTGTCTCACCGTTGTCCACGTCGACGCAGCGCGCCTCGATCACGTTCTCGAGGCCCAGCGCCTCGGACAGGGGTCGGACCGCTCGGCTCCACAACACCTCGCGCGGAGCTCCGCTCGCCACCACCCGTCCCCCGTCGAGCACCACGGCGATCTCGCCGATCAGCATGGCCTCGTCGGGGTCGTGGGTGATGTAGAGCATCGGGAGGTCGAGCTCGTCGCGCACGCGCAGCAGGTAGGGGAGCACGCGCCCGCGCAGCGGCAGGTCGAGCGCGGCCAGGGGCTCGTCCAGCAGGAGCACCCGGGGCCCCGAGGCGAGCGCGCGGGCCAGGGCCACGCGCTGACGCTCGCCGCCCGAGAGCTGGTCTACCCGGCGTTCCAGCAGCGGGCCGATCTCGAGCACGTCGACGGCGCGCTCGAGCATGCGCGCCCCGTCGGCGCCGGCCCGCGCGAGCCCGAAGCGCAGGTTCCCGGCGACATTCGAGTGCGGAAACAGGGTGGGATCCTGGGGCACCCAGCCCAGCCGCCGTTGCTCGGGCGCCAGCCAGAAGCCGCGCTCCGAATCCTGGAGGAGCTCGCCGGCCAGCTCCACCCGGCCGCGGGCGTCGCGGTGGAGACCGAGCACCGTCTCCAGCACCGTGGTCTTGCCCGAGCCGCTGGGGCCGAAGAGCACCGCCACGCGCTCGCTCCAGGACAGGTCGACGTCGAGAACGAACGATCCGCGCCGAACGCGGGCGGAAATCTGCGAGCGGGCGCCGCTCACTCGGGTCTCCGCCGCAGCCAGCCCTCGGCGGCGAGCATGGCGGTCAGGGCCAGCGCGAAGGAGGCACCGCACAGTGCCAGCGCCGCGCCGTCGTCTCCCAGCTGCACCCGCGACCAGATGCCCAGGGCGAGGGTCTCGGTTCGCCCGGGCACGATCCCCGCGACCAGCGCGGTGGCGCCGAACTCACCGAGCGCGCGCGTGAAGCAGAGGAGCGTTCCGTAGGCGACGCCGCGCCGGGCCAGGGGAAGGGTCACGCGAAAGAAGGTGGCGGTCGGGCCGAGCCCCAGCGTGCGCGCGACCCGCTCGTAGCGGGGATCGACCTCGGCGAAGCTCTGCTCGCAGGCGCGCGCGAGGAGCGGGAAACCGACGACGGCTGCGGCGAGCGCGGCCGCCCACCAGGTGAAGACCACGTCGATGCCGAGGGTGCTCCACAGTCCGCCCAGGGGACCCCGCTTCCCGAGCAGGAGCAGGAGACCCAGGCCCACCGCGACCGGCGGGAGCACCATGGGCAGCGCGACGAGCGCCTGCACCAGCGCGCGGCCGCGAAAGCGGGTGCGCGCCAGCAGGTAGCCGACCGCGACCGCTGCCGGCAGGATGGCGGCCGTGGCCACGGCGCCCACACGCAGTGTGAGGAGCCCGATGGAGACGATCTCGTCGCCGTTCAAGGCGCTCTTCCTTCCGATGCCGCCGCTTCGAAGCCCGCCTCGGACAAGATCGCGCGAACCGCGTCGCTCCGCAGGTGGGCCAGAAAGGCGCCCGCGTCCTCGGCGTGGGACGAGTCGGCAATGCGCGCCGCGGCGTAGGCGATGGCCGGCTGCTCCGAATCGGGAATCGCGTAGGCCACCACCGCCGAGCGCGCCGCGAGCGCGTCGGTCGCGTACACGATCGCGAGATCCGCGTGTCCGAGCTCCACGGCGGCGAGACTCGCGCGGGCGTGCTCGGTGAGCGCGACGCGCTCTTCGAAGGCGCCGTCGAGGCCGACGCTCTCGAGCCATGCCCTTGCGTAGCGGCCCACCGGAACCGCGCGCCCGGAGATCGCGATGAGCCGGACCTCGGGCCGCAGCAGATCGCGCGGGCCCGAGATCTCGAGCGCTCGGTCGCTGGCGCGGATCACCACCAGCCGGTTGCCCGCGAAACGGAAGGAGTCCCCATCGGCCACGAGACCGAGGTCGACGAGCTGCTGCACGATGCGCGGGTCGGCGGACAGGAATACGTCCACGGGCGCGCCCGCGCGGATCTGCGCCGCCAGCGCGCTCGAGGCACCGAAGGTGAGCAGCGCGCGACTGCCGGGGCGCGTGGCCTCGTAGGTATCGGCGATGAGGACGGCGCTCTCGCGCAGGCTGGCCGCAGCCGCCACCAGGATCTCGCCCGCCGCTGCGTCCCCGGGTGAGGCGGCCGTGGCGATCGCCGTCGCCAGGAGCGCGATTCCGGCGCAGACGGTCCACCGCGTCCTCGGCATCCCCGAACGGTAAGCTAGGCAGCCATGGCAGGCGAAGACAGCGTCGAGATCCGAATCGAGAGCCTGGCCGCCGGGGGCGACGGCGTCGGGCGCCTGCCGGACGGCCGGGCCGTCTTCGTCCCCTTCACGGCTCCGGGAGACCGGGCCCGGGTGCGCATCGTCGAGGACCATCCGCGCTTCGCCCGGGCCGAGCTCGACAAGCTGGTCGAGCCCGGTCCCGGTCGCTGCGATCCAGCCTGCCCCGTCTTCGGGACCTGCGGCGGCTGCAGCTGGCAGCACGTGGGCTACCCGGAGCAGCTCGCCGCCAAGGCCGCGATCCTGCGAGACGCGCTGCGCCGGATCGGGCACTTCGACGTGCCGGACGAGATTCGGATCACGCCGTCGCCCATGCCCTACCGCTACCGCACCCGCACCCGTGTCCACGTGGAGGGGGAGCGGGTGGGCTACCGACGGCGCCGCTCCCGTGAGATCTGCTCGATCGCCGGCTGTCCGGTCCTGGTCGAGACCCTCGACCTGGCGTTGGCTGCGCTGGCGGGCGACGCGGAGACGCCTCCCCACGACGTCGAGCTGGCTCTCGGCGACGACGGGCGCGCGCGTGCCACCGCGTTGCCGGTACGCCGCGGCGCCCCCGCCTTCCACCGTGTCGGCGCCTTCCGGCTGCGCGTCTCCCCCGGCGTCTTCCACCAGAGCAACGCCGCCCTGGTCGACGTGTTGGCCGATGCGGTGTGCAGCGCGGCCGAGCCCGCCGGGCGGGTGCTCGAGCTCTTTGCCGGGGCGGGCGCCCTCACCCTTCCGCTGGCGGCGCGCTTCCCGGAGGTCACCGCCGTCGAGTCCCACCCCGCCGCGGTCCGGGACCTGCGCTCCAACCTTCGCGCCGCAGCGCTCGACAGAGTGGAGGTGGTGCTCGGCCGGGCGGAGGAGGTGGTGCGCGATCGGCCCGGGGACCCGCCCGACGTCGTGGTGCTGGACCCGCCGCGGACGGGCCTGGCCCCGGGCGGCGCGCGCGCCCTGGCCGAGCTGGGTGCCCCCCGGGTGGTCTATCTCTCCTGCGACCCCGCCACCCTGGCCCGGGACGCGGCCCAGCTGGCCCAGGCGGGCTACTGCCTGGAGGCGGTCCAGGCCTTCGACCTCTTCCCCCAGACCCCCCACGTCGAGGCGCTGGCCGTCCTGGAGAGGGGAGCCTAGGGCTCGATCAGGCCGTGGCGGAGGGCGTAGCGGACCAGCTCGGTGGCCTTCCGGACGCCGAGCTTGCGCATCAGGCTGGTCCGATGGGCCTCCACGGTCTTGGTGCTGATCTTGAGCTCCACCCCGATCTCCTTGGCGGAGAGGCCCTCGGCGATCAGGTGCAGCACCTCGCGCTCCCGTGCCGAGAGCAGCGTGAAGGGTTCGTCCGTCTGGCGCCTGGGTGCGCGCAGCTGTTCGACGATCTCGCGAGCCACGGCGGGACTGAAGTAGCTGCCGCCGCGCGTCACCGCGCGGATGGCGGTCACGATCTCCGCCGCGCGGCCGTTCTTGAGCACGTATCCGTCGGCCCCGAGGGAGATGGCGCTCTGGATGAACGGGGGATCGCTGTGCACGGACAGCAGGATCACCTTCACGTCTGGGTGCTTGGAGCGCATCCGCTCCAGGGTCTCGAGCCCGCTGAGGCGCGGCATGGTGATGTCGAGCACGACCACGTCCGGGTGGTGCTTCTCGACCTGCTCCAGCACCTCGCGGCCGTCTGCGGCCTCCCCGCACACCTTGAGATCGGACTCCGACTCGAGGAGACGGCGCAGACCCTCTCGCACGATCCCATGGTCGTCGGCAACGATTACGGATATCACCGTAGTAGAGTACCCTTAGATAGACACCCGGAGCAATCGCTCCGGGGCATGATTGTGTCGGTGCCAGGCCAGCCGGTGCGGGGCGCGGAGGCGGTCTTGCGGCTCTCTGAAACCGCTGCGGAAGGGGTGGCCCGTTCGGGCCCGTGCCGGTTCGTGCTCTATGTCGAGGGTCCGCGCGACCGCGACGTCCTGCGCCACTGGGGGCAGCGTCTCTCGCCTGATCTGGCCCGCTCGGTCGAGCGCTGCTCGGTCATCCTGGGTGGTCGTCGCCCCGCCCGCGCGGTGCAGCACTTCCGCGAGCTCCAGACGACCACCGACTCCGTCCGGGGCGTGTGCGTGCTCGACCGAGACGACGGGGTGACACCGCGGGATCCCCATCCCGAGGAGCCCGGCCTCGAGTTTTACACGTGGCGCCGCCGGCACATCGAGAGCTACCTGCTGGTTCCCGACGCCATTCGCCGCAGCCTCCGGCTTCCCCAGGGCGACCCCCGCATCGCTCCCCTGTTCCGCCAGCACCTGCCCCCGGACGGTGACGCCGCCTGGCTGGAGCTCAATGCGAAGCGGCTGCTGGCCTCCCGGGGGCCCCTTGCCGAGGGCCTCGGCCGGCCCCTCGATCCGGGCCGCATCGCCCGGGCGATGCGCGTGGCAGAGCTCCATCGCGACGTGCTCGATCTGTTCTCGCTGGTGGAGGCGGGCCTGGCCGTCGCCGAGCCCGAGCGCCGGATCCGGAGGCGGGCCTAGGCAAGCCGCGCGGCGCGCAGTGAGCCCACCCCAGGCAGAGCCTCGGGTGAGGCGAACGAAGTTCGGTTTAGGGATCGATCGCGTCGTGGAGGAACGGTTGCCGGGGAACCGGCTCGCCCTGCTTGCGCGAGACGCGCATCTGCCTCACCAGCGCGATCGCCCGATTGAAGAAGACCGCGCCGATCACCACGTGCATCACCAGGAAGACCACGTTGGTCCAGAGGGCGAAGGCCGTGAGCTCGGCCTGGGTTCCGTAGTCGGCGAACAGCTCGGCCCAGGCGATCTCGCGGGTCCCGAAGTTGCCGAGGGACGGGATCGACATCACCACGTAGAGAAGGGGAATGCCCACGGCCAGCGCCAGCATGGGGATGGGCACGCCGAAGGCCCACGATGCCGCGCCCTGGATCACCACGTCGAAGACGGCGAACAGGCAGAACCAGCCGAAGAACGGAATCAGCTGGCGCGGCTTTACCCGCTCGACCCAGGCCAGCAGCCCGCTCGAGCGCAGCAGCCGCTTCCACCAGCCGAGTCGCACGGCCACGATCACCGCGCCGACCAGCGCCCAGCCGATGCCTACCGCCGTCAACACGCCGCGGTACGCCGCCGCTCCACCGGGCACGAACGGGAGCGTCAACGTCGCCTGCAGGAGCAGGACCGAGAAGTGACAGCCGAAGGGCACGCTGATCACGGCCACCACCGCGGCCAGCCGCCCGCGCGTGAGCTGCGACACGCCGTAGAGGAAGGCGGCGTCTGCCAGCGAGTTGTTGACGGTGCGAACCAGCTCGGAGCCGCCCTTCACCTGCATCAGCTTCCGGGTGGAGATGGGCTCGACGAAGCGCCGGATGACCGCGGCCTGGAGGAGCCCCCAGACCACGAAGAACATCAGCTTGTCGGCGACGGTGATGGCGATGAAGAGCGGCAGGTTGGCGCGCGAGGTCGCTTCGGGAATCGCGCTCCACTCGATCGCGTAGCCGAAGACGTAGCCGAGGGCGCAGGCGGTGACGACCCAGGGGAGAAGGTTGCGGAGGAGCTTCTTCACCTGGCGTCAGAATAGCGTGGGCGCGCTTTCGGGGAGCGCGGGCGCCGGATAGGCTTGGCGGCATGCGGGCCATGGTGCTAGAGAAGCCGGCCCCCGCCGAGAGCCATCCGCTGCGCGCGCAGTCCCGCGCGCTTCCGGAGCCCGGCCCCGGCGACGTGCGGGTGCGCGTCGAGGTGTGCGGCGTGTGCCGGACCGACCTCCACGTGGTGGAAGGCGACCTCGGCCCGCGCCGCCCGTCGATCGTTCCGGGTCACGAGATCGTCGGGCAGGTGGACGCCCGCGGCGAAGGGGCCACCCGCTTCGCGGTGGGAGACCGGGTGGGCGTGGCGTGGCTCCACCGTGCCTGCGGGCGCTGTCGCTTCTGCGCGCGGGGCGCCGAGAACCTGTGCCTCGAGCCCGTCTTCACGGGCTGGGAGGCCGACGGCGGCTACGCCGAGTACACGGTCGCTCCCGAGGACTTCGCCTACGCGCTTCCGGGCGACCGGCCGGCCCGGGAGCTGGCGCCGCTGCTGTGCGCCGGGATCATCGGCTACCGCGCCTATCTCAGGACCGGGATTCTCCCGGGCGCGCGCCTCGGGATCTACGGGTTTGGGGGCTCCGCGCACATCGCCATCCAGGTGGCGCGTCACCACGGCTGCGAGGTGTACGTCTTCAGCCGCGGCGACGCGCACCGCGAGCTCGCCGAGGAGCTCGGCGCCGCGTGGATCGGCGGCACGCAAGACGCGCCGCCGCACGAGCTCGACGCCGCCATCCTGTTCGCGCCGGCCGGCGAGATCGTGCCGACCGCGCTCGAAGCCCTGGACCGCGGCGGCGTCCTCTCGATCGCGGGCATCCACCTCTCGGATGTCCCGCCGCTCGACTACCAGCGGCACCTCTTCCAGGAGCGCGAGATCCGAAGCGTCACGGCCAACACGCGCGAGGACGGGCGCGCGCTCCTGGCGCTCGCCACGGAGATCCCCATCCGGACGCACACCGTTCTCTACCCCCTGGAAGAGGCGAACCGGGCGCTCGTCGATCTCAAGCAGGACCGCGTGCAGGGCGCCGCGGTGCTGGCGGTCGACGGCTAGCGCGAGAGAACGCGCGCCGTGGCGCGCGGATCAGCGCGTCTCCACGCTCTCCTAGCCCAGGTCGATCTTGCCGCCGCCGGGCGGGGGCGGGAGGGTGCTGCTGCCGGGGACCACGATGCGGGACATCTCGCGGCGCTGGAGCTCGCGGGCCTCGTCCATCAGGCGCTCGACGGCGGCCTGGACGGCCTCCGGAAACTTGTGGATCGCATCCTGGAGGCTGACCGCCTCGATGGAGGCGTGGATGGGGATCAGGCCGCCCTGGGTCAGGATCTGGGTCTCGCCGCTGAAGAGCACCGGCCGGGACTCGTCCTGGGAGCCATCCACCTTGATGGGCGTCATGCGCCGAATCGTGGCGACCCGGAGATCGGTGAAGACCTCCTCCCGATACAGGTTCTCCGCGTCGACCCTCATGTCCCGGATGTCACGGGTCTCGGGCTGGATCTCCTCGTTGCTCACGCTCGTTCCTCTGGATCTCGGGTGACAGGCGGCGGATGATACCGGAGGCGCTTCACGGCCGCGCATTGGACTACCCTGGGGCCCGTGAAGGTCCTGGCCCTCGACTTTGACGGAGTGATCTCGGACAGCGCGCCCGAAGCCTTCGTGGTGGCGCTCCGGGCCTACACTGATCTGCGTCCGAAATCGCGCTTCGCGAACCATCTGCGGAACCTGGAGAAGCGGGACGGGCCAACCCCCGAGGTGATCCAAGGCGACCGCCTGTACGGGGACTTCGTGGAGCTGATGCCCCTGGGCAACCGGGCCGAGGACTACGCCGTGGTGCTCACCGTGCTGGAGTGCGGGATCCGGGTGCCCGACCAGGCGGCCTATGACGAGCAGCGGGCGGCGCGGCCGCCGGACTTCCTGGAGGCCTTCCACCGTCGCTTCTATCGGGTGCGGCGCGACTTCCGGAGCGACGATCCCGCGCGCTGGCGGGCGCTCCTGGGCCCCTACCCCGGCCTCATCGAGCTCCTCCGCCGGCGCGCTGGGGACGTGGAGCTGGCCATCGCCACCGCCAAGGACCGCGACTCGGTAGGCGTGCTGCTCGGGGCCTACGGCATCGCCGACCTCTTCCCCGAGGACCGGATCCTCGACAAGGAGGCGGGCGTGAGCAAGCGCGCGCACCTGGAGCACCTGGTGACCCGCCTCGCGGTGGCCCCCGAGGCCCTCACCTTCGTCGACGACAAGGTCAACCATCTCGAGGAGGTCGCGGATCTGGGAGTGCGCTGCGCGTTGGCGGCCTGGGGCTACAACGGCGAGCGCGAGCAGCGCACCGCCCGCGAGCGCGGCTTCCTGGTCTGTGATCTGGCGCACGTCGAGAAGCAGCTCTTCGACTAGAGCACGGCTCCCTCGCGCCGAGCAGTCTTCCGAGATAACCTGTCCCCCGTCATGCCCGGTCTGGATCTCAGCTTTCGAATGCACGCGGAGCGCACCCCGAACCCGAACAGCATCAAATGGGTGCTGAGCCAGCCGGTCGTGGAGGGCGTGGCCGCCGCCCACTTCGACGCGGCGCCCAGCCCCGCGGTGTCGCCCATGGCCGCAGCTCTCTTCGCGGTCGCCGGGGTCCACGGCGTCTTCTTCGGTCCGAGCTTCGTGACCGTCACGAAGGCCGACGACATCGAGTGGGCCGACCTGGCCCAGCCCATCGTGGAAGCGATCAAGAGCTGGGCGGAGAGCGGCGAGCCGGCCCTGGGCCCGGACTACCAGCCGCCGGCCGCGAGCGAGGGCGAGAGCGGCGAGGTCGTCGCCCGCATCATCGAGATCCTCGAGAACGAGATCCGCCCGTACGTGGCCATGGACGGCGGCGAGATCACGTTCGCCGGGTACCGGGACGGCGTCGTCGAGGTCTACCTCCAGGGTTCCTGCAGCGGCTGCCCGAGCTCCACCGTGACCCTCAAGGCGGGCATCGAGTCGCGGCTGCGAGAAGAGATTCCAGAGGTGCGAGAGGTGGTCGCCCTGTAGCGACGCCTCCGTCCGGCCCCCCGAAGACAGAGCTGTGGTTCGCGAGGTGCTGCCCCCCATCCGGTGGTGCGGCAAGCGTGCGCCGTGCGGCGCGGCGCAGCGACGGCCGGGAGCCGGGAGGAAGCCGAGATCGACGTCTTCAGCGGAGACCGCGGGGGGGCGCTGCGCTCCAGACTGAGACTGGGGCGCGGCCCGGCGCGCCCACGCGCCATGACGCTGCGCGGGCGCGCCACGCTGGGCGTGCTCGCGGGAGTCGTGGTGCTGGGCGTGGGCGCGATCACCACCCGCGTGGCCGGATCGCCGGCACTCGTCCCGGGGCTCTCGGCGGTGTCGGCGGCGCCGAGGCCGCTGGGTCCGCCGGACGCGCCCCTGGAGATTCTCCGGCGGCTTCCCAGCAGCCGCGACATCCTCGAGCTCGCGGTGTCCCCGTCGGCCGGCCGCGACCGGGCCGGCATCGACGGGGCCGGCGGCGGCAGGGTCCGCTTCGTCGAGATCCGTCCGGCTCCATCCACCCGGGTGGACCTTCCGGGTCCCCTGCGCGTCGAGTACACCTTCGACGCAGCGCTCACCGAGGAGATCTTCAGCGTGCTCAAGCGGGCGCGGGTGCGCCGCGGGCACGTGATCGTGCTGGAGCCCCGATCCGGCCGGGTGCTCGCGTACGCCTCCACCAACGCGGAGGCGTTTCCGCCGCAGCGGGCCTACCCCGCCGCCTCCCTGGTCAAGATCGTCACGGCGGCGGCGGCGCTCCACCACGCTCCGGACGAGGCCCGCCGCCCGTGTATCTACACCGGCAACCCGTACCGGCTGCGGCGTTCCCAGCTGAAGCCGCCGCGCCGGGGCCACCAGGTCTCCCTCGAGCGCGCCCTCGCCACCTCCAACAACCACTGCTTCGCCCGGCTGGCGGTGAACGCCGTCGGGAGCGTGGCGCTCCTCGACGCCATCGCGCGCTTCGGCCTGCTCGAGTCGCCCGCTCTGGGTCACGACGCCGGCCGCGTGTCGCCGGTGGAGGACGACTACGACCTGGGCAAGCTCGGCTGCGGTCTCGCGGGCTGCCGCATCACGCCACTCCACGCCGCGGGCCTGGCCGCCACGCTCGCCACCGGCGAGCGGCCCGAGCCCTGGTGGGTGCAGAGCGTCGTCGACGCCCGGGGCCGGAGCCTGAAGCTTCCGCGCCGGCCCAGGCCGGCCCGCGTGATGACGCGGAAGCTGGCCGACGAGCTGCGCGCCATGATGGTGCGCACCACCACCCAGGGCACCGCCAAGAGCGCCTTCCGGGACCGACGCGGGCGGCCCGTGCTGGGCGACGTCAAGGTGGCGGGCAAGACCGGCAACATCAGCGGCACCGACCCTCGAGGGCGCTACGAGTGGTTCATCGGCGCCGCACCGGCGGACCGGCCCACCGTCGCCGTGGCGGTGGTGCAGCTCCACGACGATCTCTGGTGGCGGAACTCCTCCCAGATTGCCTCCGAGGTGCTGAAGCGCATCTTCTGCGAGAAGAGTGGCTGCAGCGCGGAGCTCGCCTCGCGCTACACCGCGCCCGCTGCGGTCTCCGCCCTCTAGCCTACACCTTGCGGGGCCCGCCTACGTTCGCAGGGCCGCGAGTGTCTCCGCGCTCTTGCGGTAGCTGGCGGCGTCGTCGTAGCGCACGCCCAGGAGGAAGCGCGTTACGCCGATGGACTCGAGCGCGGCCAGCCGATCGCGCGCCTCGCCCGGATCGCTGGGCAGGACGCCGAAGGTCGCCACCTCGGGTACCGGCCGGCCCGCCTCCTGCGCCATGCGACGAAGCTCGGCGATCGGCGCGCGCAGCGCGTCCGGGTCCCCGCTCATGGGCATCCAGCCGTCGCCGTAGCGGATGACGCGCGTGAAGGCATGGGGCGGCGCGCCGCCGATGAAGATCGGTGGTCGCGCCGGCCTGGGGAGAAACAGGAAGGGCTGGCCGTTCTCCTCCACCACGTCGTCCGCAGCGTCGAAGCAGCGGTTCAGCAGCTCCAGCACGGCGTCGCTGTCCGCGCCGCGCCGGCTGCGCGGCACGCCCAGGGCGCGGAACTCGGGCTTCATCCAGCCCACGCCGACGCCGAGCCGAAGGCGTCCGCCCGAGAGCTCCTGCACGGTGGCGACCCACTTGGCAGTGGGGAGTGGGGGCCGGTAGGGAAGGATCAAGACACCGACCCCGAGTCCGATGCGCTCGGTCGCGCCCGCCAGGTACGCGAGGGTCGCGAGCGGATCCAGGTACCGTCCTCCCGAGCCCTCCGCGTCGTCGGGCGGGATCGCGATGTGATCCGTGACCCAGACCGAGTCGAGGCCCACGTCCTCCGCCGCACGCGCACACTCCAGCAGGAGCTCCCGCGAAGACTGGGGCCCCATGTTGCGAAGCGTGATCCCGAGCTCCATCTTGCTGATTCGCCCGGCTTGCTAGCGCTGCAGCATGCTGCGGCCGGACTTTACGACCTTTTCGCGCTGCTCTTCGCTGTCCGTGTCCGGCTCCCGCGGCTCGGGGACCTCGCAGCCCGCCTGCACGGCCGGGCGCGCGGCCAGCTCCTCCTTCCAGCGGGTCAGATGGGGCAGGTCCTCGATGTCGACGCCCGCCCAGCCGTGGATGCGCACCCAGCTCCAGTTGGCGATATCCGCGATGCTGTAGTCCCCGGCCAGGTACTCGTGATCCTGGAGCCGGGTGTCGAGCACCGTGTAGAGCCGCTTGGTCTCGTTCTGGTAGCGGCTGATGACGGCCGGGATCTTCTCGTCGAAGTAGCGGAAGAAGACGTTGGCCTGGCCCTGCATGGGACCCACCCCGCCCATCTGGAACATCAGCCACTGCATCACCTCCGAGCGTCCCGCAACCTCGGTGGGCATGAGCTTCCCGGTCTTCTCCGCCAGGTAGACCAGGATGGCCCCCGACTCGAACACCGCAAAGTCGCCCTCATCGCGGTCGACGATGGTGGGGATGCGGCCGTGGGGGTTGATCTTCAGGTAGCCGGGCTGCTTCTGATCGCCGGCGCCCAGGTCGATCGGGTGCACCTCGTACGGCAGCTCCAGCTCTTCCAGTGCGATCGAGGCCTTCCAGCCGTTGGGTGTATTCGCGGTGTAGAGATCGATCATCAGTGAAGGGTCCTCCTGGAGGTTTCCTCGCTGTCGGGAGTGACATCGATTTCCGGGCTCGCTTCTCCGTGGGCCTTGGGATTGGCGAGGGGGTCGTCGTATCCGCTCATGCGCACGGCCACGTTCACGCGCTGCTCGATGATCGCGCGCTCGAGGCGCCGGAGCACCTCGCGCGTGATCATGCTGCGAAAGACCGGGGTCAGGCACAGGAAGCCGACCGCGTCCGTCAGCACACCGGGGGTCACGAGCAGGGCGCCGGCGATCAGGATCAGGAGCCCGTCGACCAGCGACCCCGCCGGGATGCGTCCCTCGGCGACCTCCGACTGCACCTGCCCCAATACCTGCAGCCCCTGCCGTCGGGCCAGGGTCGCGCCCAGCAGCCCGGTCGCCACGATCAGTCCCAGGGTCGCGGGCGTGCCGATCCGGCTGCCGATCTCGATCAGCAGCGCGAGCTCGACCGCGGGGACGACGACGAAGAGAAGAATGAGCCGCATCAGCTCGCCTCTCGCGAAACGGTGCCGAGCTTCGATGCCGGCGAGGCCTCCGCGTCACGGTCCCGGCCGAGCCACTCGCGCAGCCAGCGGGCCGCGCGCTCCTGCCCGACGATCAGGCCGGTGTAGGAGAGCGGCACGACGAACAGCGTCCCGACCATCGCCACGATCAGCCCGAACGAGATGGCCGCGGCGAACGGTCCGTAGGTCTTGGAGTAGCCCTGGAGCGCCAGGGCCATGGGCAGGAGCGCCATCACCGTGGTCAGGGTGGTCAGCAGGATGGGCCGGAAGCGCCGCGCGCCCGACACGCGCACCGCCTCGAGCAGCGGCAGGCCGCCGGCGCGGGCGCGGTTGATGAAGTCCACCATCACCAGCGAGTCGTTCACGACCACGCCCGTGAGGCCGATGCTGGCATAGAACAGCACAAAGCTCACCTTGTAGTTCATGAGCGCGACGCCCAGAACGATTCCCGCGAAGCCGAACGGGATCGCCGTGATCACGACCAGGGGCTGGATGTAGCTGCGGAAGAGCGCGGCCAGGATCATGTAGATCGCGACGAACGCCACCGGGAAGACCGCGATCAGGTTGGCGAAGGCTTCGCTGGTCTTGGCGTACTCTCCGCCGTAGCGGACCTCGACCTGGGGATAGCGCTGCTCGATGTCGGCGAACGCGCCCTGGAGAGCCTGGTTCACCGCCACCGACGTGGTCACGTCCTCGTCCACGTGGGCGTACACGGTCACCGTCCGCTTGCCCTCGTAGTGGCGGTAGCTGCGGTAGCCGCGGGCGACCTCCACCTCCGCTACGTCGCGGAGCTTGATCAGGTAGCCGGCCGGGGTTCTGAGCTCCACGTCCAGCAGGTCCTGGAGGCCGCGTCGTTGCTCCGCCTCGAGCAGCACGCGGATCTCGATGTCCTCGCCCAGCGTCGGATCTCGGAAGTTCGACGCCACCTCGCCGTCGTTGGCGGCGCGGAGCGCCCGGGCGAGATCCTCGAAGTGGATACCGTGCTGGGATGCGCGCTCCTCGTCCATCAAGAGCCGCACCTCCGGCGGACCGAGCTTGAGATTGTCGTCGACGTCGTACACCCCCGGCAGGTCGCGCAGGAAGGCGGCCATCTCACCGGCGATGGCCTTGCCGAGGCCGTAGTCGTCGGCGTGCACTCGCACCTCGACGGGCGCCCCGAGCGGGGGGCCGCCCTGCTGGGCGATCACGCGCAACTCGCGGATGCCTTCCGGGTTCTGCTCCCGGTAGGCGTCGAGGTCGTCCTTCACCGCCAGCAACACGCGCTCGGGCTCGACCACCGACTCCTCGCGGTGGGGGAGCGCCAGGAAGGACATGGCGCGGTTGGGGCCCGTGAGCCGGTCGTAGTTGGAATCGATGCTCATGCCCAGGGTGGTCGAGTAGTCGTGGATCTGCTCGGGGCGCATGGCTTCGATCCGCGCCTCGATGCCGGTCATCACCTCGTCGGTCCGCTCCAGGTTGAATTCGGGCGGTGCCTCCAACATCACGCTGAAGGTGTCGAACTCGCCCGGGAAGGCGACGACGGGCAGGTGCCTCGCCCAGCCCGCGGAGAAGACGAGCACGCCGATCGCCAGCGCGGCGAACGCACCGCGGTTCGCCAGCACGTGGTCGAGAGCGCGGGAGTACGCCGCGCGGGCGGCGCGGATGCCGCGGTCGCCCAGCAGCCGGAACCGCGCGATTCCGAGCCGAAGCCGGGCGAAGCGGCCCGCCGCGCCGGGCGTGACGTCCGCTTCGTCCGGACGCTTGCGGCTGCCGAAGTCGAGGTAGTGCGCGGGCAGGATGACCAGACACTCGAAGAGCGACGCCGCCAGGCACACCACCACCGCCTTGGGCAGGATCGAGACGAACTTGCCCATCGTGCCTGTGACCAGCAGGAGCGGGAGGAAGGCGGCGACGGTGGTGGCGACCGCGGCGACCACCGGCCACATGACCTCCTGCGTGCCGTTGACCACGGCCTCCCGCAGTGGCTCGCCCTCCTCGATGTGCTGGTAGATGTTCTCGAGCACGATGATCGCGTCGTCCACCAGCATCCCCGAGACCAGGAGCATGCCGACCAGGGTGGTGGCGTTGATGGAGATGCCGAGCGGCGGAAACAGGATCATCGCCGCGAGGAAGCTGAACGGGATGGCGATGCTGGTGAGCACCGCGTTGCGGAACCCGATGGTGAACCAGAGGATCGCCACGACGAAGACGACGCCCGTCAGCAGGTTCTGTACCAGGATCCGCATGCGGGGTCCGACGAAGTCGGCGGTGTCGAGCGTCTTGTAGATCTCGACCCCCGCCGGCAGGTGCGCGCTCTGGGTCTCGATCCAGGCCTCGATGGCGGCGGAGAGATCGAGCACGTCGGCGCCGCTCTTCTTCACGAGGGTGAGGATCTCGGCGGGCTTCCCGTTGTAGCGGCTGGCGAAGAGCCGCTTCTCGAGCCCCTCTTCCAACCGCGCGATCTCGGCCAGGCGCACCACGGTGCCGTTCGGGTTCTCGCGTACCACCGTCGCGAGGATCTCTTCCGGGTTCTGGTAGTCGCCCCGGGCCCGGAGCGTGGACTCCGCCGAGCCGGTGCCGAAGGTGCCGGCGGGCAGGTTCAGGTTCTTGCGCCGGATCCGGTCGGCCACGTCCGACACGGTGAGCCCGTAGCGGGCGGCGGCGTCCCGGTCGACCAGCACCCGGATCTCCCGGTCCTGCGTGCTGCGGGCCATGACGCGGCTGACGCCGGGAACGCGTTCGAGCCGTGAGCTGAGTTCGCGCGCCACCTCCCGAAGCGTCTTGCGGCCGACATCGGCCATGTCGACCACCGCCACCGCGACAGCGGGAAAGGCCTCGTTCGACTTGATCTCCAGGATGTTCGACTGCTTTACGTCGGCGGGCAGGTCCCGAACCCGGTCGATGGCCGCGCGCA
Organism: Pseudomonadota bacterium; assembly: GCA_027295775.1. GTDB lineage: Bacteria > Myxococcota_A > UBA9160 > UBA9160 > UBA4427 > JAPUKG01. Next base: position 5,667 of record JAPUKG010000225.1, on the reverse strand, counting down.
CGTCGTTGAGCGCCGCCTCGTACTGGACTTCGCCCAGGTCCTCGTCGAAGTCGATCACGATCTGGGAGAGATCCGCCCTCGAGGTCGAGCGCATCTCCTGGATGTCCGTGACCTGCCCGATCTCCTTTTCGAGCTTGCGCGTGACCAGCCGTTCCACCTCGTCGGCGGAGGCACCGATCCACGCCGTGGTGACGTTCACGGTATTCAGGTTGAGGTCCGGGAAGAACTCGACCGGAATGCGCTGGAAGGCCGCCCACCCCGCCAGCATGCACACGAAGAAGAGCACATTGACCAGGACGGTCTGGCGCACGCTGAACTGGGCGAGGTTCACGGCCCGGGCTCCAGCGCCCCCACGTCGGTGCGAACGCGCACGCGCAGGCCGTCGCGCAGCTCGCGCAGCCCCGAGACTGCGACGCGCTCTCCGGCGCCGAGCCCCGCGTCGATGTCCACCAGGTCCGGGCGGAACGCCACGGGTCGGGTGGAGACGCGGCGGCGCTCGGCCACGCCGGTCTCGGCGCCGTCTTCCACCAGCACCCAGACGTAGTCCAGCTCGAACTCGCGCAAGATGGCGCGGCGCGGGATGCGCAGTGTCTTGCTGGCGTCGCCCAGCTCGAAGCGGACGGTTCCGAGCATTCCGGGCAGGAGCTTCTCGTCGGGGTTCGCGAGGCGCACGGGCACCGGGTACTTGCGTGTCTCGGCATCGGGGGCGCGGCCCAGCTTGTGGATGTGCCCCTCGAACCAGGTTCCGGGATAGACGTCGACCGAGACCTTCACCGGATCGCCGCTCCTGAGGGCGATCAATTGCCGGTCGTCCACGCCCACCTCGATCTCGATCTCGGACAGGTCGACCAGATCCGCCACCGGATCGCCGGGACGAAGGTACGCGCCAGGCTCGAGGTCGAGTCGGCTCACCACGCCGGCGAAGGGCGCGGTGATGCGCGTCTTGGCCAGGCGGGTGCGCGCGTCGGCCAGCTCGGCTCGCGCTTCCGCCACTCTTGCCGACGAGGACTGCTCTTCGCTCTCGGCGCGGTCGAAGTCGGCCTCCGACGCCACGCCCTGCTCCACCAGGCGCCGCTGGCGCTCGAACTCGCTGGCCGCCAGGCGCTCCGCCGCCTCGGCGCGCGAGAGCGCCGCCCGCGTGCGCTCCACGGCGGCGCGCGGCAGCGCGGGGTCGAGGCGGACCAGCAGGTCGCCTTCCGCCACAGGGTCGTGCTCGACCGCCGCCACCTCGATGACCCGCCCGGACACTTCGGCGCCGACGGTCACGTCGTGGAGCGCCTGGAGCCTGCCCGACACGTCCATCAGCACCCGCGAGTCGCGCTCGCGCGCCACGATCGCGTCCACCGCCACCACGGGCGATGCCTCGCGGGTCCCCGCTTCGCCGGAGAGCGCCGCCTGGCGCTGGCGTTCGAGCTTTGCCCCCGGAGAGGTGGCGAAGAGCCAGACGCCCGTAATCGTGAGGAGCCCTCCGATGAGGAAGACGGCGGTGCGGAGGTTAGGGCGGCTCATGCGCTCCGGCCGGGCGCGCGGAGTGGGGGCTCGCATCCATCCCCGCATTGTAACTTGTTGGCGAAACTGGCGGCCGAAGACCTACCGGTCTGGGTCGAAGCGGTCTGGGCCGAAGGCCTCTTGGACGGCCGGCCCCAGGTCCAGGTCGTCTCGCGCCTGCGCCGTCTGTCGGACCCGCTCGGCCAGGCTCTCGTCGTCGCGATGCACGCCCAACGCCGCCAGCGCGTCGCGCGCCAAAGGGCCCGGCTCGCGGGCCACCATCTCGAGCAGAAAGTCGAGCGTCTCTTCCAGGCGCAACACGGCGATCGAAGTGAGCGCCGCGCGGGCGAGATCCGGATCCACGGTGCGCTCCCACCAGCCGCGCAGGACGGGGAAGGCCTCGGGGTGGCGCGACTCGCCCAGCGCCAGCGCCGCCGCCTCGGCGAGCACCCGGTCGTCGCGATCCAGGAACCCGGCGAGGAAGGGGAGGGATCCCTGGGGATCGATGGCCATCAGGGCGGTCATGCACTCGCCGATCAGCTCCGGCTCGGGGTCGCCCAAGAGCACCTTCAGCCGCAGGGGTGCTGCGCCGGCGGGGTGGCCCCAGTGCGCGAAGCAGCGGGCGGCAGCAACTCGGGCCGGAAGCTCTGGATCCGCCAGCAGCTGCGCCAGCTCGACCAGCGCGTCGGGGTGGTTCGTGCGCACGAGCCCGCGCGCGCAAGCGCCGCGCAGTCCCGCCGCGGTGTCGGCCTGGCCTCCCCAGACCGGCTCCATCTGCACGTACTGCACGCCGCGCAGGAAGACACGCTCGTCCTCGTGGCCCATCCACTGGAGCGCCTCGGCGATGGCCTCCTTGGCGCGGCAGCCGGGGTCGCTCTTCTCCGGCTTCTCGAGGAAGCGGGCGAAGCCGGCGGCCAGGTCCTCGCACAGCTCCTCGATCTCGAACTCGCGGGCGATGTCGGCCGCCAGCGCCGCGGCGTGGGATGGCCCCTTCGCGATGGCCTGCCGGAGCTTCGCCGCGGCGGCGTCCGCCCGCGGATCGGCACGCAGGGCGCCGAGCTCGGCGAGGGTCTCCTCGAGCCTTCGCGACTGGGGGGCCAAGGCGCAACAGTAGCTAGTAGCCAGTAGGAGCCATTGGAAATCTGGAAATCCGCCCCACCCCGTTCGCGCGTAGCAGGAAGAAGGGGGACTCTAGTGACCGCTGTCACACACAGTCCTGTCCACCTCTCCTGTATCCTGCCGTGGTCCTCGCCCGGCCGGCGGGCGCGTCCGGGGCGCGGCCGCACGGCAGAGCCCAGCGGAGAGCCCCTGAGAGACCGATCCGACGATGACCGCAAGCTGATCGAGGCCATCAAGGGCGGCGATCCGGCGGCCCTGCAGGCCCTCTACGACCGCCGCGCGGGCGTGGTACTGGCGCTGTGCCGCCGCATCCTGGGCGACATCGACTCGGAAGAGGCGCTGCTCGACACGTTCGTGCAGCTCTGGGAGCAGGCGGATCGCTACGACGCCGGCCGCGCGAGCCCGCTCGCGTATCTCATGACCATCGCGCGCAGCCGGGCGATCGATCGGCTGCGCGCGCGCCGGCGCCGCCCCGTCGTTCCCCTCGAGGGGGGCGACCAGGCACTCCTCGACTCGCTGGCGAGCGTGACCCGGGACGATCCCTCTCCGCTCGACGACGTGCTGCTGGCGGAGCGCCGCGAGCTCGTGCAGGGCGCCCTTCGCGAGCTGCCCGAGACCCAGCGCCAGCCGGTCGAGCTCTCGTTCTACGAGGGGTACACGCACCGGGAGATCGCCGAGCGCCTGGACTGGCCGCTCGGTACCGTCAAGACCCGGATCCGCCAGGGCCTGCTGCGGCTTCGAGACGCCTTGGTCGGCCCACGAGGCGGGGGTGGAGACGCCGGAGGGGAGAGCACTTGAGCTGCCGCGACCGCCGCGACGCGATCCTCCTCTTCCACGAGGGTCTGCTCGAGGAGGCCGACCCGGGGGAGCTGCGCGCCCACCTCGAGACCGGCTGCCGCGAGTGCGCGGGCTACGTGTCCGAGGCCCGGAGCCTGTCGACGAATCTCGCGATCGCTCTCGAGCCGGTGGAGCCCCGTCCGGCCCTGAAGAAGCGGCTGCAGCGGCGGATCGCCGCCGAGACTGCGCTTGCGAGCCCGCCGAGCCGGCCGAGGCGCCTCTCCTGGCTGGCCCCGGCGGCCCTGGCCGCGGGGGTGGCCGCCGTCGCGTCCCTGGTGACGTTCCGCCTGGCGTCGGGCCCCGACCCCGCGCTCCTGGAAGAGCTGGCGGCGCTGAGTGAGGAGCGGGCCGTGCTGGTCGAGGAGCTCGATGCCACGGACGACGAGCTGGGCGAGCTCGAGGCCCAGCTGGACGCGCTCGAGACGGAGCTGGGCGACGCGCGCAAACAGGTGACGATGCTGCGCAAGCCCGGGCTCGACGTCATGGTGCTGGGGGGAACCGAGGCCCAGCCGGACGCCAGCGCCCGCATGTTCTGGGAATGGGACAACGGCTACTACTGCTATCTGCATGTCCAGGGTCTCCAGCCCGCCCCGGAAGGACGGGTCTACGCGCTCTGGCTGGACACCGGGTCCGGCGAGCGGCTGCTGGTGGGAAGCTTCGAGCCCAGCGCGGACGGCTCCGCCATCCTGTGGGCGAAGCTGTCGAGCGAGACGGGCCGCGCGAAGGGGGCGGCGGTCACCCTCGAGCCCGCCGACGTCGCTGCCGTCCCCACCGGCGCGGTACAGCTCCGCTCTCTCTGACCACATTGATGGGTATCCTTCTCGTTCGCGCGGGACGGAGGGCGACATGAAGGACGTGCAGGGCCGGGTGGCGGTGGTGACCGGCGGCGCCAGCGGGATCGGCCGAGGCATGGCCGAGAGCTTCGCGGCGGCGGGCATGAAGCTGGTGCTCGCCGACGTGGAGGAGGAGGCGCTCCAGAAGACCGCCGAGGCCATTCGCGCTGGAAGCGGCGAAAGTGCCGGGGTCGAGGTCCTGGCCGTCCCGACGGATGTCTCCCAGGCCGAGCAGGTCGAAGCCCTGGCGCGCCGGACTCTCGACGCATTCGGCGCGGTCCATGTGCTCTGCAACAACGCGGGCGTGGCCGTCGGCGGTGTCCCCACCTGGGAGAGCACCCTCGACGACTGGAACTGGATCCTCGGCGTCAACCTGATGGGCGTCGTCCACGGCATCCGCAGCTTCGTGCCGATCCTGATCGAGCAGGGCGAGGAGGGGCACGTGGTGAACACCGCCTCCATCGCGGGGCTGATGGTAAACGGCGGAAACGCCCTGTACGGCGTGACCAAGCACGCGGTGGTGGCGCTCTCGGAGTCGATGCACATCCAGCTCCAGACGTCGGGTCCGAAGGTCAAGGTCTCGGTCCTGTGTCCCGGCTTCATCCGCACCCGCATCCTGGAGTCGGAGCGGAACCGGCCGGCGGAGCTGGCGGAGACGAAGCCGATCCCGGACACGCCGCTGGCGGACAGCGCACGCAAAATGGGCAGACAGTTCGTCGAGCAGGGGCTCGATCCGCGCGAGGTGGGCGACCTCGTCCTTCGGGCGATCCGCGAGGAGCGCTTCTACGTCCTCACCCACACCGGGCCGATCTGGAAGGGCACGATCCAGCAGCGCATGGAGAACATCCTGGCGGAGCGCGATCCGGAGCCCCCGCTCCAGGAGCACCTCGCGGAGCTGCTCGAGGACCGAGGCTGAGTCAGGCGGCAGCCCGGGCGACCCGCCGCTTGTAGGCCACGAGGCGGCGCCCATTCCGATCGAGCCCGTGATCGGAGGGACCAGGGCGCTGCTTGACCCCAGCTGCGCATGCGGGCTTCGCGGTTACACGAGCTTCTGCGCTCCGGCGACGCGGAGGCAGCGCGCGATCTCGTCCGTGAGCGGGTGGTCGGGGAAGGCCTCGCGGTGCTCGTCGATCGCCTTCTGAAGCGGTTCCGTCGCATCGGGGTACACCTGCCGGCGCAGGCCCCGCACGGGCAGCAGAAGGCCCGCCGCCGCCCGGGCTATGCTCCCAGCCGAGGAGGTGGAGCGCCGCCGTGTCGTCGTCCGAGGTCGTGACCAATGGAGTGCGGGTGGAGGTGAGCAGCCGCTACTCGCCCCGCCACTCGGTGCCCAGCCAGGGCCAGTGGTTCTTTCTCTACACCATCCGTATCACCAACGAGGGCGACGAGACCG
>JAPUKG010000224.1 GCA_027295775.1 Pseudomonadota bacterium | reverse complement strand
ACGCGCCGAGGCTGCCGTTTTGGGACGACCCGGCCGACGGAACCCTGGAGGAGCGCGCGCGCGCCTACCTGGAGAGCAACTGCGCCCACTGCCACAACCCGGACGGCCGGGCCGGCTTTACGTCTCTGCTCCTGGTGCACGACCGGCCGCTGGACCAGCTCTACGGCCTGTGCAAGCGACCCATCGCGGCGGGCAGCGGTGCGGGCGGTCTGCTCTGGGACATCGACCCAGGCAACCCCGACGAGTCGATCATGGTCTTCCGCATGAACTCGGCGGTGCCGGCGACCATGATGCCGGAGCTGTCCAAGAGCCTGGCACACACGGCCGGCGTCGAGCTGGTCTCGGACTGGATTGCCACCCTCCAGGGCAGCTGCCAGTAGCGCGCCGGGTCTCTCGCTCCGCGGGGCCGCAGCTGCAACGCAGCTCGGCGGTGCCACCGGCCGGCTTTCCCTCGAGTCGCGATCGGTCGTATCATCGCCGGATGCCGGGTCCGGGGGAAGCCTCAGGCGGCGGCAACCAGGGCTACAACACAGGGCGCTCCTGCGGCGTCCAGGCCTGCGGGCAAGAACCAGACGATCCTGCTGGACGTCTCGGTGACCGCCGGACTGGTCTCGCCCGGTGCCCCATCCCTCACCGCCTTCGAGTTCGACCTGGCCTTCGACGACGTGGTCCTCGACTTCGTGAGCCTCACCTGGAGCAGCGCCTTCAACACCTGCGACCTGGCGGGCTCCTCGGACCCGACCTGCGAGCTGCTGGTCGACGACTCGTACGTCGCGAACAGCGGAGTGGTCGAGTTCGCGGGCGCCTCGCTGGCCTCCCCGGCTACCGTCTCCGCCAACCAGCCCGCCACCGGGCTGCTCGCGACCCGCGAGTTCACCGCCGCAAACTTTGGCCACGCCCACCCTCACCCAGCACGTGCTCTTGGGGACGATCACGGGGGTAACCCTCGGGAGCCTGCCGTTCACCGAGTCGGGCACCACCCTGAACGTGGTCCCCGAGCCCGGCACCGGCGCCCTGGTGGCCTTCGGACTGGCCGCGCTCGCCCTGCGGCGGAGATCCTCGCAAACCTGACCGCACCGTCTGATACGCTTGGGCCCCTTCGTGGGGCGGAGCGGAAGCAGCGATGAGCGATCCCGGGTTCGACGAGGAGACCCTGCTCGAGGAGGCCCGCCAGGCGGCTGGCCTGTCCGACTTCGGCGCGGGCGAGTTCCGCGAGCCGCTGCGCGTGCTGATCGAGACCTTCGGCAAGCCTCCCTTCGGCGAGCGGGGACGCCGGCGCGCGCGGCGCCGGCTGCTGCAGCTCCTGACCACGCGCCTCCGGGTGCAGGCGGCCCTGTGCGCCCATCCGGAGGAGATCCGGGACCGGAAGATCGTGAAGCCCGTGGTCTTGACGGGCCTGCCGCGTTCGGGCACGTCGGCGCTGTTCAATCTGCTGGCGGCGGACCCGGCCGCCCGGCCGCTGCTCATGTGGGAGACCCAGTTCCCGGATCCCGCCGAAGGACTCGCGCCCGGCGAGCCCGACCCCCGACGGGCCGCGATCGAGGCGTATCAGGCGAGGAGCCGGGAGAAGAACCCCGAGTTCGCCAAGATCCACTTCACCAGCGCCGACACGCCGGAGGAGTGCGTGCTGCTGCACGCCTACTCCCTGAGCGGCGTCCACCTGGGCTTCGAGGTCATGCTGGAGCCGTACGCCTCGTGGTACCGGGCCCAGGACCTGCGCGGCATGTACGCCTACTACAGGGAGCTCCTCCAGCTGCTCGACTGGCAGCGGCCGGGCGAGCGCTGGCTCCTGAAGGCGCCGGCCCACCTGTGGGCCATCGACGCCCTGCTCGGGACCTTTCCGGACGTCTCGGTGGTCTGGAGCCACCGCGACCCGCTGCTGTGCACGGCCTCCATCTGCAGCATGACCCACGCCCTGCTCTCCACCTACGCGGACGTGGAGAAGCAGACCCTCGGACCGACGGTGATGGACTTCTACGCCACCAGCCTCGAGCGCGGGCTCGCCGCGCGCGACCGCTCGGATCCGGCCCGCTTCACCGACGTCAGCCACGACGACTTCGTCGACGATTCCCTGGGCGTGGCGGAGACGATCTACCGGCACTTCGAGCTCCCGCTCGGCCCCGGGCCGCGAGCCACCATGGAGGCCCACGTCCGGGGCAACCCCAAGGGCGTGCACGGCTCCCACGACTACACCCTCGAGGAGTACGGACTCGCGCCGGAGCGGGTTCGGGAGCGCTTCGCGGGCTACATCGAACGCTTTGGGATCACATCGAGCTAACCCCACCGAGGAGACCGACACGTGGCGGAAGATCCCATCGACAAGGTCGTCAGCGCCGAAGCCTGGACCGAGTTCTGCGACCAGCTGAAGAAGGCCGGAGACGTGCTCCTGCGCGAGGACCTGGCCGCGTCGCCCTTCGAGCGCGGCGAGGGGCTGCGCTACCTGGGACGGCTGCTGCGCGCCGGACTGGTGTCCTTCTCCGAGCACACCGGGCCCCGGCACCCGGCCTTCCGGCCCATGCCGGAAATGGTCAAGATGGGCCTCGACAATCCGGACAACTACTACGTGAGCGCGTCGGTCAACGCGCGCCACTCCTACCGGATTCGCGGCCGGCGCGGCAGCATCCACTATCTGAGCTTCGCGGCCCAGAATCAGAACTTCGCGGCGCGGGATCGCATCGCCGGCGGGGCTGGGCACCTGAACGACTCGGAGCTCCGCCTCGACCGCGACGGCCGATTCGAGATCCTCGCCAGCCAGAAGCAGCCGGCGGAGCCGTGCGACTGGCTGCGCATGGTGCCCGACACCTCCCAGATCCTCGTCCGCCAGACCTACCTCGACCGCGCGAGTGAACGGCCGGCGGAGCTCGAGATCGAGTGTCTCGACGCCGACGGCCCACCGGCGCCGCTCGATCCGGCCCGGGTCCCGGGCCAGCTCCTGGGCTCCGCCCTGTACGCGATCGGCTGCGCCCAGTGGTTCGCCGACTGGGTGGTCGACTTCCGGAAGCACGCGCCCGCGAACCAGTTCCACCTGCCCGACGAGGAGCAGCACCGGCTGGTGGGCGGCGACCCGAACATCCGCATCTGGCTCGGACTCTGGGAGCTGGGACCCGACGAGGCCCTGGTGATCGAGGCGACGCCTCCGCGCTGCGACTACTGGAACTTCCAGCTCGGCAACATCTGGGCCGAGTCCCTGGACTACCGATTCCGGCGCGTCCACCTGAACTCCCACACGGCCGCGCTGGAGGACGATGGCTCGTTCCGACTGGTGGTCGCGCACGCCGATCCCGGCGTCTCGAACTGGATCGACACGGCGGGCCACGAGCGGGGCACCATGTGCGTTCGCTGGGTGCGCGCGGACTCGCACCCCGAGCCGCGCTGCCGCGTGGTGAAGAGCGCGGAGCTCTAGCGCTCGATTCCGGCGGGCTCGTCCGCGGAGCGCAGCCGGTACAGCTCCAGAGGCCGCCCGTCCGAAGGGGTTGTGAAGCGGTGTCGGGTGGGCTCGGGCGTGTTCTCCCAGAGGTCGTCCGCCCCGTCCACGGCAACGCGCTCGTAGCGCGTCTCCAGCGCCTGCCGGAGCCACGGCTCGACCCGGTTGCGGAGGACGCCGTGCAGCCACACCCACTCCGGGAGCGGCCCACCCTCCTCGAGCCAGTCCGTCCGCACCACCCGCAGGTCGGTGTAGAACTGCAGCGGGAAGTGCTCGTAGGTCGTGGCGAGGGTGTCGCCCGGCCGGGACTGCTCGCGCAGAACGGGCAGGATGCTCTCCAGCGGACCCGTGTAGCTTCCGGTGAGCTCGCTCCCGTACGCGGCGAGATCCGATCGCACCAGCGCCCGGCCCGCGCGGTGGCCGAGCACCCGGGAGCTCGCCGTGTTGGCGTCGCGCTCCCCGAGATTCCAGTCGTAGTCGACGAGCGGCCGGGCGGGCCCGGAGATCCGCGTCGCCACGCCGAAGGGACCCCACTGGACCGTGTCGACCGCGATCACGGCAATGGCCAGGCCGACGGCCGCGGCGCGCCGCGACGGCACCACCGCGCGCAGGGTCGCCGCCGTGGCCAGGGCCAGCAGCGGCAGGACGCCCAGCAGATACCGGTAGTAGGGAGAGGGAGAGAGCGCCACGACCAGCCCGACGCTGGCCACCACCACGAGTCCGACGAGCGGCTTCCAGCTTGGCAGCGAGAGTGGAAGCGAAAGCCGCGCGCGCTCGTCGGCGACCGCGGCCGCCAGACCGGCTCCGGCGCCCGCGACCGAGAGCAGGCCCAGGGTCCAGAACGACAGCGGGCTCGGCGCCGCGGCCATCGCCAGCAGCCACGCGCCCGCGCCAACGACGAGAGCGGCGCGGGCGCCGTAGCGGGTCACGCCGTCGAGGGAGCCGAGCCTCCGCCAGGCCCATGGCAGCGCCAGCAGGAACGGCCAGCCGTAGACGTGAACCAGGAGCAGGTAGCCGCGCAGGGTCGCCAGCGCGCGCATCGGCGACTCGAACCCGTAGCCCTGGCCCCCGTAGTCCCGCGACCAGGACTGGGTGTAGACGAACAGGGGCAGGGTCCACAGCGCGACGACGCCGCAGCCCAGGAGGAACGACCGCACCACCCGGCGGTCGCGCTGCACGAAGAGCGCGTGGGCCGCCAGGGCCAGTGTCGAGGCCACGAGCTGCGGGATGAAGCTCTGGTACAGGCCGACTCCCCCGAGCACGAGCAGCAGCCCGCCCCGAGGCTTCCCCTGCACGAGCCGCCAGTAGCCCCAGAGATGGAGCAGCGAGAAGGCGGTGAGCAGCGGG
>JAPUKG010000223.1 GCA_027295775.1 Pseudomonadota bacterium | reverse complement strand
CCGGCTTCCTCCAGAAGCCCTACCACGTGCAGGCGTTGATCGACGCGGTGCACCGCACGGTCGCCAATCACGCGGCGAACGCCGGCGACGCGTAGGAGGAGAATCCGGCCGAGGTCGGCAGCACGGACGTGGGGCTGCTGTGGCGCCCGGATCCCGGCTCGGGGCGCGACGCAGTTCGGCGGGGGCGACCTCGGGGCCTAGAGTTGGTCTGGGATTGGGGATCGCTGTCTACGGTCGCTGCGGCGACCACCCCGTGCCGCCCCGCCACCCTGTTAGACGGCCGGGGAACGCGCCAGTTCATGTAACAAGTCGGGAAGGACGGCTCCGTGCGCGCGCCGGCGCCACACCGGCGACGGGGATTCGGGTCCCCGGCGGGCCGCGCGGTACGTCGCAGGAATAGACTCGAGGAGTGCCACGCATCGCCGGCGATCGGCGGAGCGGGCGCGTGGACCGGGAGGTGGGCCGTGGCGAATTCGGGGACGTGGGAACGCAGCCTCGTTCCGTTGGCGTACACGTGCGTGTTTGCCCTCTCGGCGCTGGCGGGCTGCGACGAGCGGTTGAGGCCGACGCTCACCCCGGTCCAGCCCGGGCAGCCGGGCTCTCCATCCGGCGCCGGCGCGACGCCCCCGCCTTCGACCGAGTACGACGTGGGCCAGCCCCTTCCCGCGATCCTCGCGAACATCCGGAAGTGGGATGCGGCGTCGCCGGACGATCGGAAGCGTGCCGCGGAGCGCGCCGACCGGCGGCTCGGCCGCTTCAAGCTCGTTGACGTGCGCACCTTCAGGTGCGGGCAGGTCCGGCACGACATCGCGGTCTACGAGCACGCGGCGACGGGTCTCGAATTCTCGCTGATCCCCGGCGGCACGTTCCGCATGGGATCGCCGTCCGGCGAGGAGGACCGCAAGGACGACGAGGTGCACCACAAGGTCACGATCTCCGAGCCGTTCCTGATCTCGCGCACCGAGGTGACCCAGGCCGCGTGGCGGCGGGTGCTGCGGTCGAACCCGTCCAAGTTCCCGGGGGCGAAACGCCCGGTAGAGAAGGTCAGCCAGTACGACGTGAACGACTGGCTGCGGAAGGCGCGGCTCAAACTGCCGACAGAGGCGCAATGGGAATACGCGTGCCGCGGCGGCTCGACTTCGCCCTATTGCTTCGGCAAGGACACCGGCTCCCTCGCGCAGTACGCGTGGTACGACGCGAACGCCGGCGACGGCACCCACGAGGTCGGCCGGAAGAAGCCCAACGCGTTCGGCCTGTTCGACATGCACGGCAACGTGTTCGAGTGGTGCCGCGGCGGGATCGGCGACTACCCGGCGGGGCACGTGACCGACCCGGAGGGCGACGAGAATTCCGGCCACCGGCCGTCCCGCGGCGGAAGCTGGAGCACCGGCGCGGGCCCGGCGCGGAGCGCGTTCCGGTACCCCACGCACCCCAGCGACAAGCACGAGGCCCTCGGCTTCCGTCCGGTCCGGGTCCTTCACCTCGACTGAGCGGTGCGCCAGGCAACCCCGATCGTAGGGGCGGCCCACTGTGGCAATGGCGTTAAGCCAAGCGCCACCTGTTGGTCCGATGGGTTGTGTGCGGTCGGAGTGTTTGTGGTCCTCCGAGGGGCGGTCGGGGATGCTCTTCACAACACCCTAGCCCCCAAGGACTTGCGTTTTCCCGTTCGCTTAGGAGGCGAAGATGGTGGGAACGCAAGGTCCAGCCGCCCCCGGAGGTATTGCCCATCTTAAGGTGCTGTGGGACATCATCGAAGGCGCCGATCGGGCGGCGCTCGCGTGTCGAGCGCAGGACTTCACGCGAAGCGGCCCGCTGTCGCTTTCCGTGATGGTGGCGCTGCTGCTGTTTCTGGTGGCCGACGCGGGGCGGCGGGGCTACGCGCTGCTGCTCGAGGCATTCTGGGGGGCGGCGAAGGGGGCGCGGCTGGAGCTGCCGCGGCGCGAGCCCGTGTCGGCGGCGGCCTTTTGCCTGGCCCGGCAGAAACTGCGTGCCGAGGGAGTCCGTGAGCTGGTGTGGCGCTCGGCCGAGCGCTTCGAGCACGAGTGGGGCGAGGGGTTTCGCTGGAGGGGTCGACGGGTCTTTGCGGTGGACGGCTCGCGGGTGGACTTGCAGCGCGCCGAGGCGCTTTGGCAGCGCTACGGCGCGGCGACGGGCGGAGGCTGTCCCCAGGCGACGCTGAGCACGCTCTTCGACCTGGTCTCCAAGGTGCCCCACGACGTGTGCGTGGCGCCCTTCGGCGCCGACGAGCGTGGACTCTTGCTCGAGGAGCACCTGGATCGTCTGTGTCCTGGCGATCTGCTGGTGCTCGATCGGGGCTATCCGTCCTACTCGGTGCTGCACGAGCTCCTCGCGCGGGGAGTGGACTTCGCCGTGCGGGTGCCAACGCGAAGCGGCTTTCCCGCCGTGGCGCGATTCGTGGACTCGGGCAAGCGCAACGCGCAGATCGAGATCGCGGTGCCGTGGGGGTACGGCTGCCGTGACGCGGCACCGCTCTCCGTGAGAGCCGTGAGACTTCCGGGCCCCGATGCCGAGCCCATGGTGGTGCTCACGTCGCTGCCGCTTCGCGGCTTCGGATGGCGCGTGATCCGAGAGCTCTATCGGATGCGCTGGGGCATCGAGAGCTACTACGACGTGGTCAAGGGCGACTACTTCGGGCAGCGCCAGTTCCACGCCAAGAGCCCCGTCGGCGTGGAACAAGAGATCTACGCGCAGGCGCTCTTGGTCTCACTCACACGCCACCTCATGGCCGCCGCAGCGAAGCGCCAGGGTGTGCCGTACGAGCACCTGCGCGACAAACGCGCCATCCTTGCCGTCGCCGAAGCGCTCACCCGTCTACTGCTCACGCGACGCCCGCGGGACGCCCACGCTCTCCTCAACGACATCCTGCGACGCATCGCGCGGCGGCCCGTACCGCCGCGGCCCGACCGCTCCTACGAACGACGATCCTTCAAACCCGGCTCGAAGTGGCACGCGCACGGAAGACGAGGAAGACCTCGCTTGGCTTAACGCCATTGCCACAGTGGGCCGCCCCTACGAAGAGGCTTGAATCGGCGACCCTGTGGTCAGCGTTCCCGAAGCGCCATGACGCCGGGGGCGGATGGCCGCACGTACTCCGCGCTCTCCACCCACCACGCCTCGAAACCCGCCGGCTCGGCCGCAAGCCACGGGCGGCATTCCACGTCCAGGGCGTGGGAACAATGCCGCGCCATGAGCGCCGATGAAGCCTCCGGCGCGCCGGCCCGGAATGCGTAGGCCGCGGCGCGGATCGCGCCGGGATGCGCGGCCCGGAACAACCCGCGCGCGACCGCGAGCCACTCCTCGGCGCTCTCCGGCGATTCGCGGGCGACGTATCCCGGAAGAGGGTCGCCCCCCACTGCCAGCGGCGGCCCGAAGCCCTCCGCATCGGCGAGGATCATCTCCGCGCGGGGGATGCCGGCGGCCCAGCCCTCCGGCAGGCCGTACGTCGCGCCGTGCAGTGCGAGCTCGTCGCCCACGCCGTCGGTCCAGTACGCACGCTTGGCGCTGCGTCCCCTGGCCGCCACGCCCTC
>JAPUKG010000222.1 GCA_027295775.1 Pseudomonadota bacterium | reverse complement strand
GGAAGTCGGCCAGCGCGCGCGGCACGTCGAGCCGGCGCAGGGCGGGGTCCGGGAGCGAGAAGCCCAGGCCCTCCAGGGTCTCGAGCACGCGCTCGAGCTCCTCTTTGGTGATGCGTGCGGTGCGGCGGCAGTAGAGCGAGTCGAGCGCGATGCCGATGGCGACCGCCTCGCCGTGGCGCAGCTCGCCCTCGGAGATCTCCTCGAGCTTGTGCGCCGCCCAGTGCCCGAAGTCGAGCGGCCGGGCGGAGCCGAACTCGAAGGGATCGCCGCCGCTGCGGATGTGCTCCAGGTGGAGCTCCGCGCAGCGCAGGATCATGTTCTCCATCAGCTCCGGCTCGAACGCGGCCAGGCCGGCTCGGTTTCGGTGGAGCAGATCGAAGAAGCCGGCGTCGCGGATCAGCGCCACCTTCACCGCCTCGGCGATCCCCGAGCGCTGGTCGCGCTCGGGCAGGGTGTCGAGCAGATCGAGGTCGTTGATCACCGCGAAGGGCGGGGCGAAGGCGCCGACGAAGTTCTTGCGGCCCGCGAAGTTGATCGCGGTCTTCACGCCGATGCCGGCGTCGTTCTGGGCGAGGACCGTGCTGGGCATGCGGATCAGGCGCACGCCCCGGTGCGCGCTGGCGGCGGCCAGGCCCGCGGCGTCCAGCACCGAGCCGCCACCCAGGGCGAGCACGAAGGAGTGCCGGCAGATGCCGTGGCGGGCCATCAGCGTGTAGAGCTGATCCACCTCGCGCGGCTCCGACTTGCAGATCTCGCCGCCGCGAATCACCAGGGGCGGCGCCACCAGCTCCATCGCTTCGGGGTGCGCCTCGGCGTAGCGGTGGAGCCGTTTGGGCAGGTCGGGGTTGGCGGCCAGCAGCCCCGAGTCGATGGCCGGGAGGACCCGGTGGCGCTGTGGCCCCGCCCGCCGCAGCACCTGCAGCAGGGTGTCGTTCTCGGGGCTCAGGGCGTCGCGCGTGAAGGCGACCGGATAGCTGTAACGGACGCTGAAGGACTGCTCGATCTCGCGCATGGGGCTCAGCTTCTTGCGGTCTCTACCCTACATGGCTGGGGGCCCGAAGGCTGCCACAAACGGGCGGAGATCGGTTGAAATTTCAGCGACTTCCGTCCTTCTGGGAGTGCCTCGGGGGCCCGCCGGGACCTCACTTAGCGACCAAATTGCCCGCCGAGTGAAGCCCTCCGTCCGGGAGGAGCGCGGAGGTGTATAAGAGGGCGAGGGGCGCCCCGGGGGCGCAGGGGGGAGACCCAGTTGGCGTTCTACCATCGTCTCTCGGCCCAGGACCGCAGCTTCCTCGACCTGGAGGATCCGGATACGCCCATGCACGTGGGCGGGGCCTTCATGTTCGAGGCGGGCGACCTGGCGCGCCAAGACGGGGAGGGCGGTCTCGACATCGACCGCATCCGCGCCTACATCGCATCGCGGCTCCACCGGATTCCGCGCTACCGCCAGCGCATCGAGTGGATCCCGTTCGAGAACCACCCGATCTGGGTGGACGACGCGCGCTTCAACATCGACTACCACGTCCGCCACACCTGCCTGCCGCCGCCCGGCGACGACCGCCAGCTGAAGCGGCTGTGCGGTCGCATCCTGTCCCAACAGCTCGACCGGGGAAAGCCGCTCTGGGAGATCTGGCTGGTGGAGGGCCTCGAGCACGGGCGCGTGGCGATGGTGAGCAAGACCCACCACTGCATGATCGACGGCGTCTCCGGCAACGACCTGATCCAGGTACTGCTCGGCGCGACGCCCGAGAAGGACTTCGAGGAGGGCCCCCGATTCCATCCCAATCCGGTGCCGACTCGGATGGAGCTCGTGCGCGACGCCGCCGCCCGCCGCGCGGCGGCGCCCTTCCAGCTCGGCCGCGCTCTGCGGGACGCGCTGAAGGAGCCCGTCGCCGCGCGCGAACGGATCACGGATGCGGTCACCGGGCTGGTGGAGAGCGTGAGCGCCGGCCTGAGCCCCGCCGGCGACACGCCGCTCAATCGACCCATCGGTCCCCACCGCCGCTTCGACTGGCTGGCCTTCGACATCGACGAGGTGAAGCGGGTCAAGAACGTCCTGGGCGGGACGGTGAACGACGTGGTGCTGGCCACGGTGGCCGGTG
Organism: Pseudomonadota bacterium; assembly: GCA_027295775.1. Classification (GTDB taxonomy): domain Bacteria; phylum Myxococcota_A; class UBA9160; order UBA9160; family UBA4427; genus JAPUKG01. Next base: position 1,729 of record JAPUKG010000222.1, on the reverse strand, counting down.
CGGTGGGCCGCTTCCTCGAGCACCGGGGCATCCCGTTCGCGAAGCAGCGCGAGATCGATTTCCGCGCCTTCTGTCCCGTGAGCGTCCGCTCCGAGGCCGAGCGCGGCACCCTGGGCAACCGCGTGTCGTCGATGATCGCCTCGCTTCCGATCGCCGAGCCCGATCCGCGCCGCAGACTGGCGGAGGTGCGCAAGACGACCAAGGACCTGAAGGAGTCGAAGCAGGCGCTCGGCGCCGAGGTGCTGACGTCGGTGAGCGAGTGGACCGCGCCCACCCTGATCACGCTGGCGGCGCGGCTGGCCTTCCGCAACCGCGTCTCCAACCTGGTGGTGACCAATGTCCCCGGTCCCCAGATCCCGCTCTATCTGCTGGGCGCACGCATGACCGAGACCTACCCCATGGTGCCGCTCTTCCAGAACCAGGGCCTCGGCGTCGCGCTGTTCAGCTACGCGGGCGGGCTCTACTGGGGCTTCAACGCCGACTGGGACGGCTTCCCCGATCTCCACGACTTCGTGGTGGCCATCGACGCGGCCTTCCACGACCTGTGCGACGCGGCAGACGCGGCCGCCTGATCGCCGCGTCTGCGACCGGAGCCATGCACCGTCGTCCTCTCATTGCACTCCTCGCCTTCGTCGTCCCGCTGAGCCTGGGGGCGCGCTGCCTCTCCGTCGGATTCCTCCCGGTCCTCGTCGCCAGCGACCCGGCGGGCGGGGCGACCGTGGCCCGCACGGCGTGGTTCGTGCTCGACTTCGAGGACGACGTTCCGTCGGACTTTGCGGTCCACGTCTACCCGTCCTGCGACGGGGCACCCGCCGCGGGATGGGGGACCTTCCGCCTCGATGCGGACACCCTGGTCGTGCAGCCGGCGCAGGTGCTCCCGGCCGGTGCGTCGTGCCGCATCACCCTCAACACCGAGCCGGGCGAGATCGACGTCGACTTCCAGACGGCCGCCGCGGGTGCGCCCTTCGCACCGGTCTACGACCGGCGGGACGTGAACCACCCGCTCCCGTTCCCCGACGACATCTTCCTCGAGCCGGACGCCTCGAGGCCGACGGGCTGGCGGCCGGCGCTGGCGCTGCCCGACCACCCGGGCTCGGCGGTCGGACTGCTGCAGGTGCTGGCCCAGGTGACCGAGCGCGACAGCGATGGCTGGAGCCCGATCGGGAACCTCTCCATCGAGCTCTCGGGGGCGCCCGACCTGGACTCGCTTCCGCTCGATGCGGACGCGGCGGTGGATCCGTTCTCGACGATCGCGCTGATCGACATGACGCCGGCGAGCGAGACGTTCGGCGAGCGCATCCCATTCCAGCTGACGCCCCGATCGGATCAGGTGCAGGACGCGCCGGTGTCGCACAACCTGCTGCTGTTCCCGAGCATCCCCCTCGAGCCCATGGGCACCTACGGGCTGGTGGTCACCGACCGGCTGCTCGACCCCACCGGGGAGCCGCTCCGGCGGTCCGCGTTCTTCGAGGCGGTGGTGGGCGATCCCGAGCCGGGCGAGGCGCCGGAGATCGCGGCCGCCCGACCGCTGGCCGAGGAGGTCCTGGACGCCGCCGCCGCGCTGTCCCCGCTGCCGATTCCCCGGGACGACGTCCTCGCCATGCGCGAGGACGTTCAGGCGACGGCACCCAACGTGATCGTCACCGACGTCTTGCCCGATCCGCATCCCGACGTCGCGGCCATGATCTTCGGGACCTTCGACGCGCCGGTCTGGGTCGAGAACGGATAC
>JAPUKG010000221.1 GCA_027295775.1 Pseudomonadota bacterium | reverse complement strand
TCTCCGAGGGACGCGTCATCCGGCAAGACGACAACCCTGGCCCCGGCCACGCCGAGCACACCGACCGCCTCGGCGAGCCGTGGTTGAGCGACCTGTACGCCAGGGAAGGTCGCGGCGATCTGATCCTGGACGATCTCCTGTAGCACGGAGTCCCGGAATTCGACTGGAAGGACAGTCTCGGAAAGAACCTTGTCCACCGAGCGGAAGGTGTAATCTCTCCCATCTGCTCCCCGAAGCGCCAATCCCGTGCTCGCCTGCCCCCCGACTCGCATGACCGGCTGCAGGCCACCGGCCACGGAGTCCAGATCGAGGACCTCGACCCGAATCCGCGCCGTCCACAGATCGCGGTAGTCATGACCGAGAAAGAGCGTCGGGCCCGGCGGTGATCCGTACTGCTCTCCGGCGACAACAACCTCGGTCCGCTCACCAGCTGGCCTGTTGGCCGTCTGAGCTGCCAGGCGCGGGGACATCGTCAGAGTGAGGGCTACGACCAAGATTGAGGCGAGCACCTTGGCTTCGCGCTCGAATCTGGCCAGCCGATCGGGGTCGGACGTGAACGCCTCTGGCAGCACCTTGAGCGCCACGTCCCGGTCGAGCGTGGTGTCGCGGGCCTGCCAGACCTCGCCCATACCGCCTTCGCCGATCTTGGCGGTGACCTTGTAGGGACCGAAGCGGGTGCTGGGACTGAGAGGCATGGTAGCCTGGAAAACAGGCCAATCATACCGGAACAGCGGTGGGGACCGGGGCGTGCGGGCACCCTTGCCGTCCGGGGCGGGCGTCCAGCAGCCTGCTCTCCAGCCATCCTACGGACGACCGTGGTGTCAGACCCTTCTACGGCTGCTCGTGCTGCTTGCGGGCCTTCTTCATACCTGGTCCTCCGGAGGCTTACCGTCCTGCTCGTGGATGATGCGGATCGTCCCGGTCAAGTTCACCTCGTCACCGACCCGACCCCGCGCTCAACTCGACAGGCGTTCGCCAGGTCGTTCGGGGGCACATCCGAAAGCCTGGAGAGCGTGGTCGCCGTCAGCCGCTACGAGGACGGCAATCTGGCGGAGGTCCGTCTCTACCCCCACCGAGCTCGGCGTCGACCGGCCGGACTCGCGACTCGGGATTCCCCGGATCGCGCCGCCCGACATCGGGCAGCGGATTCTCGAACGGATTCAACGGCTGTCGCGCGCGCTGGGCACGACGATCGAGATCGACGGCAATACCGGGGTAATCCGCTTCTAGTCGAGGATCGCCTGCATCAACGCGTTCTCGACGTCGCGCGAGACCTGAAACACCGGCGTCTGGATCATCACCACGCCGACGATCTCCTCGACTGGGTCTATCCAGAAGTGGGTGCCGTAGGCGCCATCCCATCCAAAGCTGCCGGCGCCCACACGGTAGCCGGCCGCCACCGGGTCCTTCACCACCTGGACACTCAACCCGAACCCGAGCCCCGGACTGGGTTGCCCAAAGCCAAACTCCTCGACGATGGTCGACGACATGAGCTCGACCGTCTTCGGGCCGAGCAGCCGGGTGCCGTTCAACTCGCCCCCGTTGAGCAGCATCTGCCCGAACTGCAGGTAGTCGGTGGCGGTGCTGACCAGCCCGCCGCCGCCCGAGAAATAGGTCTGGCTGGTGGCCCCGGTCTGGCTCCGAGACCGGGTCAGCCCATCCGGCGTCCGCTGGTAGACGGTGACCACCCGGGGAAGAACGCTCTCCGGCGCCCAGAAGGAGGTGTCCTCCATCCCGAGCGGTCCGAAGATCCGCTCGCGGAGAAACTGGTCGGCCGGCAGCCCGGAGGCGACCTCGACGATACGCAGCAGCACATCGAAGCCCCGGGACGCGCTGTAGGCCCAGCGGTCGCCCGGCTGGAACTCCAGCGGCGCCTCGCCGAGCCGCGGAATTAGGTCGGCCAGCGTGTCGGACGGCTCCTGGCGCCCGACGCGTCCTGCCTCGCGGTTGCTGAACGGACCGCTCGCGAGCCCGGAGGTGTGGGTCAGCAGATCCTGCACCGTGATGTCGCGGCTTGCCGGAACGGTGTAGAACGGCGGCGGTCCGTCGCCCCCACCGCGTCCACCGCGGCCACCGCGACCCGGCATCGCCACCGCGACCTCAAGGTCTCCCAGCTCAGGAATGAACCGAGAGACGGGGTCGCGGAGCCGAACCTTCCCTTCCTCCACCAGCATGAGCACGGCGACGCCGACGACCGGCTTGGTCATCGACATGATCTTGAAGATGGCGTCGTCTCGCATCGCTGTCGCCGACTCCACATCCATCAGCCCGTGGGCCTCGAGATGCGCCAGCCGTCCGCGACGGCTTACCGCGGTCACCGCGCCGGTGATGTTCCCCTCATCGATGTGCCGCTGGATGGCCTCGTGAATCCGCCCCAGCCGTTCGGTGGACAGCCCGACGTCCTCGGGGTTCGCCTTCTCGATCGAAGCAAGTGCCGGCAGCGTGACCAGCGCGATGACTGACAGAAGCGCAAACGCCGATGCCGTCCGGTGGATGTGTGTTCGCATAAGGTCTCCTCTGGCTTGTGGCTATTTCGACTCCTCGTAACCGCGCGTCGCATCATCCTCTCGGGACTCGTCAGGGGACCGGTACCAGCCGGTCCAGATCGGTCAGCCAGTTCTGCACGATCCTGATCTCGTCCGGCGCCGTGTCCAGCGTCATCCGGAAACGGTCCCCGTCCGGATGTACGTCATGCTGGGTGCCGACGAGGCTGCCGGAACCGTATCGCCCGCGAATGAGCGGAGCACCTTGATGGCGACGGTGCGATCCAGGCGGGTGTCGCGGGCTTTGTAGACCTCGCCCATGCCCCCCGCGCCGATGGGCGAGAGGATCTCGTAGGGGCCGAGCGTGGTGCCGGACTCAAGAGGCATGGCTACGGGACCGGCACAGGCGCCTTGAGCTCCTCGAACCAGACTCGAAAGACACTGCCGCTCATGTTGGACCCTGTAGGCGTAAGTCTGTGTTTTTCAAGAAGTTTCACGAGCTGCT
>JAPUKG010000220.1 GCA_027295775.1 Pseudomonadota bacterium | reverse complement strand
CCGGGGAGCTCTTCCAGGCCATGCGCCAGCACCTGCGGCGCGGTGTGATCGAGTGCTTCGGCTGGACCGGGGGGCACTTTGCGCTCGACCGATCCGCCGTCCCGTCCGACGACACGGAACCCTTCCGCACGGACCCCTACGGACTCATCCAGGAGGGTCTCGTCGCGCACTGGAGTATCGAGCGTCTGCTCGGCGAGCTGACCCCGCTCCTCGGCCTCTACCCGGAGCGAGGACGCGGCTTCGCGGAGCTGGCTCGGCGACTGGGAGGACTGGGCGGACTGGGGCGGCCGGGCAGCGACCCCGCCGTGGGCGAGCTGTGCGCGGCCATCGACGGCGTGCACCGCTTCGATCAGGCGTTGGGCACGGGGGCGAACTCGCCGGCGCTGCTGGCCGCGGCCTGGCTGCTCGACGCCGCCGGCGCGCTCCGCTACCGGAACGAGCCGGTCTCGTCGGGCCAGGCCGCCTCCGAGATCGAGATCCAGCTGACGAGCGCGGCCCCCACCGAGACCGCGGCGACACCGGGAAGGCCGTCGGCCCAGCGCGCTGCGGGCGCCGGCCCCGGCCGCGCGAACCCGCAGGCCGAGAAGATGCGCGAGGAGGTGCTGGAGCGACACGCGAGCCTCAATGAGCTGAACTACTACGAGATCCTCGGTGTGTCGCAGGACACCGACGCGGCCGCCCTCAAGAAGGCCTACTTCCAGTCGGCCAAGCGCTATCACCCGGACGCCCTCGGTCGGCTCGACCTGGGCGACGTCCGAGCCGAGGCCGTCGACGTCTTTGCGCGCATCGCCAGGGCCTACGAGACTCTGTCCAACCCGGACCGGCGCGTGGACTACGACGCGGCGCTCGCCTACGGCGGCGAGGCCTACGACGCCGACGCCCTGGCCCAGGCCGAGACCAGTTACCGGAAGGGCGAGATCATGGTCAAGATGGGCGACTTCCGGGGCGCCCTGGAGTACCTGGAGCGCGCCGTCGAGCTCTGGCCCCAGGAGTGCGCCTACCAGTCGCTGCTCGGCTGGGCGTACTACAAGAAGATTCCCTGCGAGACCGGACCGGCGCTCGAGCACCTGCGGAAGGCCGTCGAGATCGACGCCAGCGACGCCATTGCACACTTCCGGCTGGGCGTGGTGCTGCGCGAGTCCGGCGACACCGACGGCGCCAGCGAGCACCTGGCACGCGCCCGGCAGATCGACCCGGGCGCCGCTGGCTAGGAAGCGCCTAGCCCGGGGGCTCGCCCTGCAGCGCCGACCACGCCGACGGATTGGGCAGCAGCACCAGCCCCTGCGGATCGCGCCGGGCTGCGGACCAATCCAGCAGCTGGAGTGCGGCCTCGCCTCCGCGGGGGCTCCGCCAGAAGATCCGGCCACCTCGGTCGCCCACGCGCACCCACGGCCCCGGCCACCCTCGGACTGACGCCACCTCGGCCAGGTCGACCAGGCGCCGAGCCGGACCGGACGCAAGTGCGATCCGGCCCACGATCGCGCCGGACGGCACGCGGTAGAGAGCCTGGACACTCGGCGCGCGCAGCGCCTCGCCGGCGAGCACGCCGCGCCCCATGCGGCGCACGGCCTCGGTGTTGCGGACCATCACGGAGCGACCGTGGGCCACGTGGCCCTGGAAGCCCAGGGCGTGGCCGAGCTCGTGGAGCGCGGTCCCCAGCAGCTCCTCATCGCTCAGCGCCACGGGTCGATCCAGGACGTCGAGGTTGGCCCGGCGCAGGGAGACCACCGCGCGCTCGACAGAGGGCGGGCTCTCGCGAAGGTCGCAGTCGGCGGCGGTGAGCCCCGACGTGCGCCTCGGGTCACCCTCCCCGACTCGCGCGAAGCGGATCTCGAGGCGCGCGAGCACAGCGCTCGTCTGCTCGAAGCGCACAGGAAGCGCCACCTCCCACGCGGACAGCGCCTTCCCGAGCAGCGAGCGCTCGGCCGCCGAGGCGTCGGGCGGCAACGACACGGGGATCACGGCGGGGGTCACCCAGCGGCACAGGAGGAGCGCCAGGGTCGGCTCTCCCTCGTTCCTCTCGGGCCGGAAGTACGGGGTGGCATCGCGCAGGCGCTCGCCCGGGACCGAGCCGATGGCGGGGTACCGCGCCTCGAGGGCGCGCCAGTCCCAGCCGCCGCGACCGGCCGCACAGCCCGCAGCGGCCAGCAGTGCAGCGGCGACGACGAGCGCGGCCCCGAGCCCGGGCGGCCTAGACCCGAGCGGGCAGCGATGCAGTGGCGCTTCCGGTGACGACCGGCCGGCCCTTCTGGTTGCGCGTCACGAGCTCGATCTCCACAGCGCACTCGCCGTCCTTCGGCTCGCCGATCGACACGACCGTGCCCCGCGCGGTCAGCGTGTCGCCCGGCCACACCTGGCTCACGAACCGCACCCCGAAGTCCCGAAGCACGCCGTCTCCGAGCCAGTCCGTCAGCATCTTGCCGGTGAGCCCCATCGTCAGCATGCCGTGGGCGAACACGGACGGGTAGCCCGCGGCCTTCGTGGCGAACGTCTCGTCGTGATGGATCGGGTTGAAGTCGCCGGAGGCGCCGGCGTACTGGACGATCTGGGTCCGGGTCAGGTTCTCGACCACCACCGCCTCGTTTTCCTGCCCGACCGAGAGCTGGTCGTATCCGATCTTGGGATTCGTCGCATGGGTCGACATCAGTCGTTCTCCACGGCCTTGCTGGTCTGGATGCCCACACTCGTGGCCGTCACCACCAGCTCGCCGTCCTCGTCCCGGTACTCGGTGATGGACTCGCTGAACTGCATCGTACCGCCCCGCTTGCCCTCCTTCTCCCAGGCCTTCCCGCGCCGCCCGCTGACCGTGAGGACCATCCCGGGCCGCATGGGCTTGTGCCAGGTGAAGCGCTGCTCGCCGTGGAGAACACGAGAGAGATTCCCGGCACCGCCCCTGCCGCCGCCGGCCTGCCTCGCTTCGCCCTTCGCGACCGCGGGCTTCTCCGCCGACTCCGGCGGCGCCGGGATCTTGCGGACGCCCTTCAGCCCGTAGGTCGGACTCCAGTGCGCGCACGCGATGGGGAAGCTGGGCGACGCGATCACCCCGCCGAGTGGCGTCTTCGCCGAGTACTCCTCGTCGTAGTAGATGCGGTTCGATTCTCCGAGCGCGCTCGCAAAGAGCATGATGGACGTTCGGTCCACCGGAAACTTGTAGCCATCCGACATCGCTTCTCCTCGTCGTTGCTCGCCCATTGTCTCACGAGCGGCCCCGGTCCCACACTGCGAAAACGACCGTGCCCAGGAAGACCAGGACCGCCGCGACAGCGTACATGGCCGGGTAGCCCGCCCGCTCGATCACGAAGCCCAAGCTGGGTCCGCCCAGCAGGACACCTACGTCGAAGAGCGCGGTGTAGATGGCCATCGCGGAGCCTCGGTCGGCCTCGCGGGTCCGGCTCACCACCATGCCAAACAGGATCGGGAAGGTATAGCCGTGCCCCGCCCCGCACAGGACGCCGGCCAGGGCCACCTCGGCCGAGGTCGTCGCCTGGGACAGGAGCACGAAGCCGGTCGCCAGGACGGCCAGCGCCGGGAAGAGCACCCGCTTCGGACCGATCCGATCCGGCAGCCAGCCGAAGAAGACGCGCAGCACCAGGGCGATGGCCGTGTAGCCCGTAAAGAAGCCCCCGACGCTCCCGGCCCCGGTCTCCATCACGAACGTCTTGACGAAGGTGAACATGGCGGCGAGCGCCACCGAGAAGATCGTGGCGATCCACCAGAGGGGCATCAGGTCGGACTGCAGCAGGGCGGCGCGGAAGCCGCGCGGCGGCTCTTCCTCGTGCGCCTCCGACCGGGGCGCGTCGCGCAGCTGGAGCGCGAACAACAGGGCCAGCACCGCGAGGGCCAGCGCCGTCAGGAAGAGCGCGTCGTAGCCCGCTCGCTCGAGAATGACATCGCCCAGGAGCCCGCCGATCGAGATCGGCAGCATCCCCGAGACGCCGAAGATCGCGAGCCCCTGGGTGAGCCGCGCCGGCGGCACCTGGTCCGCCGCGTAGGTGAAGAGCGCCGTGAAGAGCAGCGCCTCGGCCAGGCCGTGCAGGATGCGCACCGCGTAGAGCAGCACGCCCACGTCTCCGACGAGAACGTACCCGCCGATCACGGCGACGTTCAGGAAGTTTCCGGCCAGGATCACCACGCGCCGGCCGCGGTTGTCCATCACGCTCCCCACCTTGGGGCGCACCGCGATCGAGACCAACGCCGTGATCCCGAAGATCAAGCCGATCTCGGTCTCGTCAGCTCCCAGGTCCTTCAAGAAGCCGGGCAGGTGCAGGAACAGACTGAAGGCGATGCCCTGGAACAGGTTCGCGAAGAAGACCAGGACGAAGGCGCGGGTGAACAGGGCCGCGTTCGGCCTCAGGGCCGTCAAGGACGGCGCGAGGCAGCCTGCTCGAAGAGACCGTGCGCGCCGGCCTCCATCCCCTTGAAGCGCTCGTCCCGGGTCTGGCCCTGGTGGTAGCGGAAGTAGATCTGCTGGAGGACCACCGCCATCTTGAAGGTGCCGAACACGTAGTAGTACGGCATGGCGTCCAGGCTCCGGCCCGAGCGCTCGCCGTAACGCGCGACCGCCTGCTCCCGCGGCATGAAGCCCTCGGTTCGGGTGGGCATCGAGCCCGTGGCGCCGTCGGCGTCACCGCGGTTGATCCAGGAGCAGATCAGGGTCCCCAGGTCGCAGAGGGGATCGCCGAGCGTGCACATGTCCCAGTCGTAGACCGCCACGCAGCAGCCGGGGTCGTCCGCCGCCAGCGCCATGTTGTCGAGCTTCCAGTCGTTGTGCAGGAGCGTGTGGGGCGGGGAGTCGGGCAGGTTGTCGACGAGCCAGCGCGAGAGATCCTCCGCGACGGGGAGGTCCGCGGTCCGCGCGCGCTCGTAGCGCTGGGTCCAGCCCACCACCTGCCGCTCGAGGAAGCCCTCGGGCTTGCCGAGCTTCTCGAGCCCCACCTTCTCCGGATCCACGGCATGGAAATCGACCAGCGTGTCGATGACCACCTCCGAGAGCTTCCGGTTGGCCACCGGATCGCTCCCCGAGCCGAACTCCGGGGGAATCTCGCGGCGCACCACGACGCCGCCGCGGCGCTCCATCACAAAGAAGTCCGCGCCGAGGAGCGCGTGGTCCTCGCACAGCAGGTAGGCGCGCGAAGCCAGCGGAAAGCCCTGCCAGAGGCGCGACAGCGCACGGTACTCGCGCTTCATGTCGTGGGAGCCGGGCGCCACTGGACCGAGCGGCGGGCGCCGCAGCACGTACTCGACCTGGTCCGGGGCCTCGCCGTAGATCAGCAGATAGGTCAGGTTGGCGTGGCCGCCGCCGAACTGGCGGACCCGGAGCGGGCGGTCCGAGCCCGGGAGCCTGTCCTTCAGGTACGCGGCCAGTGCGACCTCGTCGAGGCGCTCCTCGTCGCGAACCTCGATGACATCGGCCTTCTCGGTCGAGGTCGAGAGAGGGGGAGGGGTCGGGCTCATCGAGCCTCGAATCCTATCACGCCGCCGGGCTCCCGCCGACGATGCGAACCGCGTCGACCACGTGCGCCGGGACGTCGACCTCGAACCCGAAGACCTGGGAGTAGAAGTAGAGCTCGCCGTCCAGGGCGGTGCGGATGTTCTCGGCGCGCTGGAAGCCGTGGCGCTCGCCCTCGAAGAGCACCAGGGCGTGGGGAATCCCGCGTCGCTCGAGTGCCTTCGCCATCGCCTCGGCCTGGCTGGGTGGAACGATCGGATCGTCGAGCCCCTGGAAGAAGATCACCGGGCAGCTCAGCCGGTCCGCCGCGTGGATGGGCGAACGCGCCCGGTAGACCTCCCGGCCCTCGCCCTCCGGATCCGGCGCCACCAGCTGCTGCGTGTAGCGCGACTCGAACTTGTGGGTGTCCCGGTCGAGGGCCTGGAGATCGCCGATACCGTAGTGACTCGCGCCCGCCGCAAAGACGTCGTGGAAGGTGAGCGCGCAGAGCACCGTGTAGCCGCCGGCGCTGCCGCCGCGGATGGCCAGGCGTTCGCGGTCCACGCGGCCGGCGTCCGCCAGGTGGAGCGCCGCGTGGATGCAGTCCTCCACGTCCACCACGCCCCACTGCCCGAGCAGGCGATCGCGGTAGGCGCGGCCGTACCCGGTGGACCCGCCGTAGTTGACGTCCACCACCCCGAAGCCGCGGCTGGTCCAGTACTGGATGCCGAGGTCGAGCGCTGGCGAGGCGGCCGCGGTGGGCCCGCCGTGGCTCTTCACCAGGAGCGGCGGGCGCTCGCCGGGGGCGGGCTCGAACCTTCCGCTCACGGGCGGGTAGAAGAAGGCGTAGGCCTTGCGTCCGCCCGCCGAGACGAACTCGATCGACTCGGGGCGGGAAAGCTCCGCCGAGTCGAGATCGAAGCCCAGGCTCGAGCGGACCGGCGTGGCGTTCCCGCCCACGAGATCGAGGGTGACGACCTCGGCCGCCCGCGTCGGGCTCGCGCCCAGGAAGCAGGCGAGCGACCCCTCCACCCGGACCCCGTCCACCCACGTGTAGTCGAGCGGCAGGTCGTCGAGATGTCCGCTCTCCAGGTCGAGCCGGGCCAGCCGGTCGAAGCCCGCCACGCCGTAGCGGCACAGGATCGAGTCCTCATCGACGAAGGCGTAGCAGGACATCGCGAAGCCCCATTGCGGACGGCCGAACTCGGCCTCGCGCGGACACAGCGGTCGCGCCCCCGCGCCGTCGCCGTCAACGTCAACGTCAAACTGGTAGAGGTTCCACCAGCCCGTCCGGTCCGAGACGAAGGTCAGCCGCCCCTGGGGCGAGTACTCGGGCTGGAAGATCGACTCGCCGGCGCCCCCGGCCACGGGCCGCGGCGCGCCCTCGGGACCGCCGGCTCCCCAGGCCTGAACGTAGAGGCGCGTCTCGTCCCACGGCATCGCCGGGTGCTCCCAGGCGAGGAAGGCCAGCTGGCGACCGTCGGGCGAGAAGCGGGGCGAGCTCACGAAGTCGTGGCCCTCGGCCACCGGGCGGAGCGCATCGGAGCCATCGGCGGCGAACACGACGAGGCGGTTCTCCGGCTCCTGCGCCTCGCTTGGGTACGGGCGCGGCCACTCCTCCACGGCCACCAGCCAGCGGCCGTCCGGAGAGAGCGCCAGGTCCGCATGGCTCGACCCAGCGGCGCAAGACGGGGCGGCGCCGCGCGTGGCGTGGATCGCCTGGCTGGCGAGCTCCACGTAGAGCACGCGCCCGTCCCACACCCCGTAGTCGCCGCCGCCATACTCGTGCACCCGGGTGCGCACGTGAACGTCCGGCGGTGTCACCTCCTCCACGGCGCCCCCGGGAGCGGGACGCCCGCGCAGAATCGCCTGACGCCCACCCTCGGCCGGGCGTCCCTCCAGCCAGTAGACCCAGCCCCCGTCGAGCCGCGGCTGCGCCAGCCGGAGCGCCCCCGCCGCGATCCGCTCGGAGGTGATGGAGGAAGACCAACTTCCGCAGGGCCGAGCGCGCGTCCCCGACACCGACATGGACGCCGAGCTTGACGAATCCCCGTCGAGGACGCCACCGAGCGCCGAAGACCTGGGTACACTGGGACCCGACATGGCACGGCTCGAAGGCGTGGTGGGATTCGTCACCGGGGGCGGCACCGGGATCGGCTTGGCGTGCGCGCGGGCGATCGTGGCGGGCGGCGGCAGCGTCGCGGTGGGCGGCCGGCGCGAGCCCGTGGCGGTCGCCGCCGCCGCGGAGCTCGGCCCCCGGGCCCTGGGACTCCGCTGCGATGTCACCTCCCAGGAATCCGTGGACGCCGCGGTGGCCGCAACCGTCGAGCGTTTCGGCGGGCTGCACGCGGCCGTGAACGCGGCGGGCGTCGGCGGCGGCGGGCACGTCCTCAACAGCACCGACGAGGAGTTTGCCACCGTCCTCGACACCAACCTCACCGGCGCGTTCCGCGCCATGCGCGCCGAGGCGCGCGCTATGAAGCGCGCGGGAGGCGGCAGCATCGTCAACATCAGCTCGATCGCGGGCGCCCTCACCCACCGCTACATGTCCTCCTACTGCGCCTCCAAGGCCGGCCTCAACATGCTGACCCGCTGCACCGCCGACGACCTGGGCCAGTACGGCATCCGCGTGAACGCGGTCATGCCCGGGATCGTGAAGACGGACCTGGCGGCGCCGCTGTGGCAGAACCCCGGGGTCGTGGACGAGTACCTGCGCCGCATGCCGATCTCCCGCCTGGGCCAGCCCGACGACATCGGGCCGTTCGTCGCCTTCCTGCTGAGCGACGAGGCGAGCTGGATCACCGGCCAGTGCATCGGGGTCGACGGCGGACACACCATCCGCCAGGGACCGGACCTGGTGGAGCCCCTGTTCGGCAAGCTCCTGCCCGAGGAGCGATGACGTCCGCGGGCGGCTCCCTGTACGCGCCCGAAGACCTGACCTGGCAGATCAATCGGGAGTCGGTGCTCCTGCTCGCGGGGCCGCGCGCGCTGCTGATGCAGCTCGCCCATCCGCTGGTGGCCGCGGGCGTGGCCGCGCACAGCGACTTCCAGCGCGACCCGATCCGCCGCCTGCGCCGAACGCTCGATGCCATGCTCGGAATCATCTACGGCACCCGCGACGAGGCCAGGGCGTGCGCCGAGGGCGTGAACCGCGTTCATGAAGGAGTGGCCGGCACCCTGGCGCGGGGCACGGCGGCCTTTCCGGCGGGCACGCCCTATCGCGCCCTCGATCCAGACCTCCTGTTCTGGGTGCAGGCGACCCTCCAGGACTCGGCGCTGGCAGCCTACGAGTGCTTCGTCCGGCCCCTGGTCCACGAGGAGCGGGCGCGACTGTACGAGGAGTCCAAGCGCATGGCGCCCCTGTTGCGACTCCCCCGCGAGCGCCTGCCCGCGTCCTACGACGACTTCCGCGCGGAGCTGGATGCCACCCTCGCGGGCCCGGTGCTCGAGATCACCGACGAGGCCCGTGCCCTGGCGGACGCCGTCCTGCATCCGCCGGTGCCGCTCCTCCCCCGCTCGCTCGGGGACGCGGGCAGCGTCATCACGGTGGCGCTCCTCCCGCCCGTGCTGCGCGAGCGCTATGGATTCACCTGGGACCGCAAGCGCCAGCTCGCCTGGCGGGCGGCCCGCGAGCTCGTCCGCCGGAGCCTGCCGCTGCTCCCCGACGTGGCCCGCTCGATGCCCGCCGCCCGGCGCGCCGCGCGGCGCGCCGGGACGTCCTGACCGCAAGCGCGAGAAGCCGAGGAGTCGATGCCATGCCCGTGCACTTCGAGCGGCCGTCCGACCACCCCCACGTGGCCGTCGTCACCCTCGACCGTCCGGACCAGGCGAACGCCCTCGACCCCGAGTGCCTGGCGCAGCTGGCCGAGGCGTGGCGGCGCATCGCCGCCGACGACGACATCCGCTGCGCGGTGCTGACCGGCGCCGGCGAGCGGGTCTTCTGCTCGGGCATGGACCTGAAGACAACCATCCCGGCCTCCCAGCGACTGGCCCGCGGCGAGCGGGTGAGCGAAGGCGAGTTCGAGGGGCTGCGCAGCGTGGCGACCGCCCTGCTCGCCGGCTTCGACCTGAAAACCCCGCTCGTGTGCGCCGTGAACGGACACGCGCGGGCCGGCGGCTTCGACCTGATGCTGGCCTCGGAGCTGCGCTTCGCGGTGCCCCACGCCACCTTCGCCCTGGAGGAGGTAGCGCTCGGCCTGTACCCCACCGGCAACGCCACCGTGTTGCTGCCCCGGCAGATCGGCTGGGTGCACGCCTTCGATCTGCTGCTCACCGCGCGGCCCGTCGATGCCGACCGCGCCCTCGAGATCGGGCTGGTCAACCAGGTGGTCGCACCCGAGCGTCTGATGGACGAGGCGCTGGCCGCCGCCGACGCGATCGCCGGCAACGCCCCACTCGCCGTCCGCGAGACCCGCCGCGGGGTGCGCGAGATCCTGGCCCTGGACCTCGAGCGGGCCTACGAGCGCCAGGAGGCGCTGGGCTCTCCGCTGCGCCGGAGCGAGGACGCGCGCGAGGGCCAGCGCGCCTTCGTCGAGAAGCGGAAGCCCGTCTTCCAGGGTCGCTAGGAGGCCGACGCCCCGCCGCTGGGCGCAATCGAGATCACGACCGACTTGAAGGCCGGCGTGCGACTCCCCTCGGCGAAGCTCTCCACCGGCACCAGCACGTTCGCCTCGGGGAAGTAGGTCGCCGCGCAGCCGCACGGGATCTCGTAGCGCACCACCCGGAAGCCCCGCACGGTGCGGGTCTGTCCCTCGAAGTGGCTGGTGAGATCGACGGCGCTCCCGTCGGTCAGGCCGCGCTCTTCCATCTCGTCGCTGTGCAGCAGGACCACGCGGCGGTCGCCATGGATTCCGCGGTAGCGATCGTCCTGACTGTAGATCGTGGTGTTGAACTGGTCGTGGCTGCGGATGGTCATCATCAGGAGCTGGCCCGGCTCGAGCTCGATGCGCGGCAACGGGTTCACCGTGAAGCGCGCCCGGCCGGTCTCGGTCTCGAAGTCGCGGCTGCGCGCACCGCTGGGCAGGACGAAGCCACCGTCCCGGCGGACGCGCTCGTTCATGTCGTCGAAGCCGGGAATCACGCGCGCGATGCGGTCGCGGATCCGGTCGTAGTCCTTTGCGAACCCCTCCCAGGGAATGCGGGAGCTCTCGCCGAGCACGGCCCGAGCCAGGCCAGCCACGATCGCGGGCTCGCTCTTCAGGTGCTCCGACGCGGGCGGGAGGTGCCCGGTGGAGCGGTGCACCACGCTCATGGAGTTCTCCACGGTGACGAACTGGCGGCCCCCCTCCTGGTCGTCCCGCTCGGTGCGCCCCAGGCAGGGCAGGATGATGGCTTCGGCCCCGGTCACCAGGTGCGAGCGATTCAGCACCGTCGAGACCTGGACGGTCAGCTCGCAGCGGCGCAGCGCCTCCTGGGTGGTCGCCGTGTCCGGCGTGGCGACGGCGAAGTTTCCGCCGAGCGAGAAGAAGACCCGGGCGCGCCCGTCGCGCATGGCCTCGATGGCACCCACCGTGTCGAGGCCGTGCTCGGTCGGGGGCTCGAAGTCGAACTCGCGCCCCAGCCTGTCGAGGAAGGCGGGCGTGGGCCGCTCCCAGATGCCCATGGTGCGATCGCCCTGGACGTTGCTGTGGCCCCGCACGGGGCACACGCCGGCGCCGGGCCGGCCGATCTGCCCGCGCAGCAGGAGCAGGTTGACCACGTCCTGCACGTTGGCGACGCCGAAGCGGTGCTGGGTGAGACCCATGGCCCAGCAGGCGATCACCGATTCTGCCCGCGCGTAGAGCTCCGCCACCTCGCGGATCTCGGCCCGGCAAACGCCGCTCTGCGACTCGATCTCCTCCCAGGAGAGGGCCTCCAGCTGGGCCTGGAGGTCCGCGAACCCCTCCGTCTTCTCCCGGATGAAGTCCCAGTCGAGGACCTTTCCGGGCCGCCGCGCTTCCAGCTGGAGCACCTCCTTCATCAGGCCCTTGAGCAGCGCCAGGTCTCCGCCCACCCGCACCTGGAGGAAGCGGTCGGCGATGGACGTGGACCGGCCCAGCACGGCCAGCGGATCCTTCGGGTGCGCGAAGCGCACGAGGCCCAGCTCCTTCAATGGGTTGATGCTGACCACGCGGCAGCCGCGCCGGACCGCCGCCTGGAGCGTGGTGAGCATCCGCGGGTGATTGGACCCCGGGTTCTGCCCGAGCAACAGGATCAGGTCCGCTCGGTCGAAGTCCGCCAGGCTCACCGTGCCCTTGCCGACCCCGATCACCCGACTGAGGCCGGTGCTGCTGCTCTCGTGACACATGTTGGAGCAGTCCGGCAGGTTGTTCGTGCCGAAGCTGCGCACGAACAGCTGGTAGAGGAAGGCCGCCTCGTTGCTGGTTCGCCCGGACGTGTAGAAGATGGCCTGGTCCGGGGAGTCGAGACCGTTCAGCACCCGGGCGATCCGGGCGAAGGCCTCCTCCCAGGACAGCGCCTGGT
Organism: Pseudomonadota bacterium; assembly: GCA_027295775.1. Classification (GTDB taxonomy): domain Bacteria; phylum Myxococcota_A; class UBA9160; order UBA9160; family UBA4427; genus JAPUKG01. The sequence goes on along the minus strand of JAPUKG010000220.1, from coordinate 835 downwards.
AGTGATCGCTTCCCGCCCGCTTGATCACGGGCTGGCTGATTCGGCCCTGGGCCTCGAGCCACTGGTCGGCCTGCTCGAGCAGCGCGGGAACGGCGTGGCGGGCGAAGAACGCCGGGTCGACCCGACGGCGGGTGGCCTCGTGGGAGACGTGCTTCACCCCGTTCTCGCAGAACTCGGCGGCCGAGCGGCTCTCGGGATCGGGCCAGGCGCAGCCGGGGCAATCGAAGCCCCCCTCCTGATTGATCTGCGAGAGCGTGCGCAGGCTGCGCACAGGACCCATCCCACCGGCGCCAAAGCGGAGGGAGGACACGACGGCGCCCAGGCCACCAGCTGCGCCGGTTTCGCTGGCGGGCTCGACGCGGAGCGGCTTGCGTCGGGAGTCACCCATCGCGGCCAGGCTAGCCCAGCCGCCGGGCGGGAACCGCGCCGAACGTCTGTCCGAAGCGCCGGTGCTGCTCGGCCGTGCCGATCATGACGAGCTCGCCGTCCCGGGGGAGCTCGGTTTCGGCGGAGGGATTGGTGGTGGTCGCTTCGTCGTGTTGCACCGCGATTACGTTCAGCCCCGTGCTCGCCCCGATCCCGGACTCGGCCAGCGTCTTGCCCGCGAGCGCGGGCGGAACCGGCTCGACAAAGAGATCCGCGCCCTCGCCCAGCAGGACCAGCTCGCGGTCCTCCACCAGCGAGAGCACGGACTTCACCGCCAGCGATGCGTAGCTCAGCACGAAGTCCGCCCCAGCCCGGTAGATCGCCTCGAGGTTCCACTCCCGGGTGATGCGGCTCACGATGTGCACCTCCGGGTTGAGGCGCCGGCAGTAGACCACGAGGAAGATGTTGG
>JAPUKG010000022.1 GCA_027295775.1 Pseudomonadota bacterium | reverse complement strand
GTTCGGTGCGTTCGGCGTCACCACGTTCGCGCAGTACTGCGAGAAGCGTGGGCTGTCGGCCGTCGAGGGCTTCCAGATCAAGAAGGTGGCCGAGGCGTTCGAGGCGTCGCCCCGACTCGAGGAAGAGGTCAACAAGGGCGAGGTTTCTCACCGCAAGGCCGCGGCCATCGGCGAGGTCTTGAAGAGGCCCGAGTTGCAGAAGCCCGGCGAGGACATCTTCGACTTGGCGAAGCGCAAGACCTCCCGAGAGATGGACGAAGAGGTCAGGAAGCGCAAGGAGGAGGCGCGGGTCAAAGAAACGACCGTTGCGCGCACCCTCTACTTCACACGGCTGGGGCTCGATGATCTCGCCCGCGTGCGGGAACTCGAGAGCCGCCGCAAGCGGCGCTCGGTGACCGAGAGCGAGGCGGCTCAGATCGCCTTTGCCGAGCACAGGGATCGGCATGATCCCGAGCGCAAGGCGGCGCGGGCTGCCGAGAGGAAGAAGAGGCCGAGAGAGGGGAAGCGATCGGCGGCCCCTGTTCAGGGGGGGCCGCCTCGCACCCCGGGGCAGGCGACGAAGAGTGGGGAGCGGAGCAGGCATGTTCCCGCCGCCGAGAGGCATGAGGTCATCTCACGCCACGGTGACCGCTGCGCGGTCGATGGCTGTGATGCGCGGATCTACCTGGAACTGTCGCACGACAAGGCGTGGCGCTTCAACGGCGAGAACGCGGCTCGCAACCTGGTTCGCTACTGCTACGAGCACCACAAACAACACGATGCGGGGCTCTGGAAGGTCGTGAAACGCCGCGAAGGGGCCTTGATGGTCAATCCGCGCGGAATGGTCGTCGGGCGATTGCGAAGGCCGCAGGAACCGGAAGGGCCTTAGGGGCGGGGCTCCGTCGCCGCCCCGTTATCCGGCCCACGAGGGCAACGCGGTTCGCCTGCGACGTTCGATCTGTAGGTGTAGGAACTGATCGGGTTGTTAACACCCCCGGGTCTCCGGTTCAGATGGGGATGAACACAAGTCCCACTGAACGAGGAGGTCCCGGGGATGAGACAGCATGGTAATGCTCGGCTGACGCCGAGAGGGCGTCGTCTGTTGGCGGATCGTGTGGATGGGCATGGCTGGACGGTGCAGGCCGCAGCGACTGCGGCCGGAGTGAGCCGCACGACGGCGCACAAGTGGCTGAGGCGGGCTCGGTCTGGGAAGGAGACCGTGCTGGTAGATCGGCCGTCGGCAGCGAAGCGGGTGTGGAATCGGACCCCAGTGCTGTGGAGGTCGACGATCGAGCGGCTGCGACGGTGTCTGATGGGCGCGACGGCGATCGCGCAGCGGCTGAAGCTTGCGCTGTCGACGGTGAGCGGTGTGCTGCGCGATCTGGGGCTGAGCAGCTGGCGGTCGGTGGCCCCTGCGGAGCCTGAGAACCGCTATGAGAGGGAAGAGCCAGGCGACCTGGTGCACATGGACGTGAAGCGAGCGGGGCGGTTCCACGAGCCGGGCCGGCGGGTGCCCCAGGGCGGTCGAAGCCGCGGTGCGGGGTACGAGTGCGTGCACGTGTGCGTGGACGACCACAGCCGGCTGGCCTATGCGGAGGTGCTGCCCAACGAGCAGGGCGCGACCGCTAGTGGCTTCTTCAGCCGAGCTCTGCAGTGGTACGCGGATCACGGGGTAGGCGTGCGCGAGGTGATGACCGACAACGCGCAGACGTACAACTCGGTGGTCTTTCAGGAGCTGCTGCGCGCGCGAGGTGTGCGGCACATCAGGACACGGCCGTACCGACCGCAGACCAACGGGAAGGTGGAGAGGCTGATCCGCACCCTGAAGGAGGAGTGGATGTACGTCCGGATCTACGAGAACGACCGCGCTCGAGCCAGGGCCCTCGGGCCCTGGCTCGAGCAGTACAATCTGCGAAGGCCCCATCGGAGCCTGGGTGGGAAACCACCCATCACGAGACTCGGCCCCCGGGTGTAAACAACGCGCTCGGCGCCCACATGTAGGGACGGCCCATTTGTGGCCGCCCGGCGCCCGCCCGTTCGAGGGCTTGGCTCCTGCTCCAATCCCTCGCCTATCTCTCGTGGAAGAGCACGATCCGGCTGGGTGTGACCGACCAGAGGAACCGGCCCTGGGGCACCAGGTTGCCCGCCCGATCTGCCGACCGCCCGAATCGCGAGGGACGCGGTGATTCCCACAACCGTGTGGCCGGGCCGCCCAGCGCCGGCAGCGGCGCGCGGTAGATGCCCTTGTGACTGGGGAACAGGATCCCGCTCTGCACCAGGACCGGGTGGCCGGATGCGGCGTACTCCGGGATCTGCGCCAGGACCAGCCGGGCCATGGACTCGCCGGGCCGGGGCGCGCGCAGGCGGTATCCCACCAACGGTGTGCTGGCCGGGAGCAGCGAGGCCTGCTCGCGGGGGGGGACCGAGCCCGAGATGTAGGCGATTCCGTCGCGGACGGTGACCAGGTCGTCGGCCTGGAGCGAGCCCAGCGGCGTGCCCGCCTGGATGGCGGTGCCGAGGCCCCGGACCGGGACCTGGTCCACGAGCAACGAGCGCGACGGGAGCAGGGGAGCGACCGCGAACCGCAGCAGGTGCTCCGAGTCCCGGGGCGCCACGTGCACGTAAGGGCCGTCCACGATGACCGGCACGTCCTTCCACGTGTGGGGACTCGCGGGCTTGACGCCGGCACGAGTTGTGAGCGGCTCCTGCGGGTAGGTCTCCACCCAGTGCACCCGCCCGTCGGCCGCGTCGATGCAGACCACCGCGCCCGTATTGCTTCCCACGAAGAGACGCCCGTAGCGCTCGGCCAGCGCGGTGGGGAGCGCCATCGGGTCGTCGAGCGCTGTCTGGACCTGCGATGAGTGCCGCACGTCGGGGAGCGGGTAGCCGTCCAGGACGTGGGAGCGCCACGCCAGTTGGAGCCGCTGTCCCGAGCCGTCCGGGTCCGGGACCACGTCGAACCGCGCGGCCATCGGGGCCCGGATCC
>JAPUKG010000219.1 GCA_027295775.1 Pseudomonadota bacterium | reverse complement strand
CGTCGTCTCAACGATCTCGCCGTCCAAACGCACCTTGATCGCCGCATGAAGATCGAGCTCACTGGCGTCGTACGCCATCCGCACTTCCGCGGGGCTCGAGAAGGTCATGCCTTCGCCGATCATCCCAGGCTTCTCGCGGGTCATGTAGTAACAGCCGAGCACGATGTCCTGGGTGGGCCCGATGACCGGGCGGCCAGTGGCCGGGCTCAGGATGTTGTTGGTGGACATCATCAGCACCCGGGCCTCGATCTGCGCCTCCACCGAGAGCGGGACGTGAACCGCCATCTGGTCGCCGTCGAAGTCCGCGTTGAAGGCTTGGCAGACGAGGGGGTGCAGCTGGATGGCCTTGCCGTCGATCAGCAGGGGCTCGAAGGCCTGCATGCCCAGGCGGTGCAGAGTGGGCGCCCGGTTCAGCAGGATCGGGTGCTCCTTGACCACCTCGGCCAGGATGTCGAAGACCTCGGGACGCTCCTGCTCCACCATCCTGCGCGCAGCCTTGATGGTGGTGACGTGACCTTGCTGCTCGAGCTTCGAGTAGATGAAGGGCTTGAAGAGCTCGAGGGCCATCCGGTTGGGCAGACCGCACTGGTGGAGCCGCAGCTCGGGGCCCACCACGATCACCGAGCGACCCGAGTAGTCCACTCGCTTGCCGAGCAGGTTCTGGCGGAAGCGCCCGGTCTTGCCCTTGAGCATGTCGGACAGAGACTTGAGCGGTCGCTTCGAGGGACCCGTGATGACGCGGCCGCGGCGACCGTTGTCGAAGAGGGCGTCCACCGCCTCCTGGAGCATCCGCTTCTCGTTGCGGATGATCACCTCGGGCGCGTTCAGCTCCTGGAGCCGCTTCAGCCGGTTGTTCCGGTTGATGACGCGCCGGTACAGGTCGTTGAGGTCGCTGGTGGCGAAGCGTCCGCCATCGAGGGGCACCAGCGGCCGCAGATCCGGCGGGAGCACCGGGATCACCTCGAGGATCATGTGCTCGGGGCTGTTGGAGGACTCGCGGAAGGCGTCGAGCACCTTGAGCCGCTTGGCGATCTTCTTGCGCTTGGCCTCGCTGGTGGCCTCGCGCATGTCGGTGCGCAGGAGCTTGCAGTCCTCCTCCACGTCCATGCGCGCCAGCAACTCGCGTACGGCCTCCGCGCCGATCCCGTAGTCGAAAGAGTTCTCGCGGTACTCCTCCTTGCACTCGGCCAGGCGCTCCTCGTTCAGGAGCTCGCCCATCTTGAGGTCGGTGTCCTTCGGGTCTATGCAGACGTAGGACTCGAAGTAGAGAACCCGCTCCAGGTCCCGCAGCGAGACCTCGAGGATGTTGCCGATGCGCGAAGGCAGCGACTTCAGGAACCAGATGTGGGCAACGGGCGACGCCAGGGTGATGTGACCCATGCGCTCCCGCCTCACCTTCGATTGGATGACTTCGACGCCGCACTTCTCGCAGACCACACCGCGGTGCTTCATGCGCTTGTACTTGCCGCAGTTGCACTCGTAGTCCTTGACGGGCCCGAAGATCTTGGCGCAGAAGAGACCGTCCCTCTCCGGCTTGAAGGTCCGGTAGTTGATGGTCTCCGGCTTCTTGACCTCTCCGAACGACCACTCGCGGATCTTCTCCGGCGAGGCGATCGATATCCTCAGCGCGTTGAACGCGAGCGGATCCTTGGGCTTTTCGAAGAGGTTGTATAGATCGCGCAAAGGGATCCCCCTTTAAACCTTGTCTTCGATGAGCTCGACGTTGAGGCCGAGCGCATGGAGCTCCTTGATCAGCACGTTGAAGCTCTCGGGCAGTCCCGGCTCGAGCGTGTTCTCGCCCTTGACGATGGACTCGTAGATCCGGGTGCGGCCCAGCACATCGTCGGACTTGACCGTCAGGAACTCCTGCAGGGCGAAGGCCGCGCCGTACGCCTCCATGGCCCACACCTCCATCTCGCCGAGCCGCTGACCGCCGAACTGGGCCTTGCCGCCCAGCGGCTGCTGGGTCACGAGGCTGTAGGGCCCGATGCTCCGGGCGTGGATCTTGTCGTCGGCCAGGTGGTGGAGCTTCAGCATGTAGATGATGCCAACGGTGATGTCCGTGTCGAAGGGCTCTCCGGAGCGCCCGTCGAATAGGACCGTCTGGCCGTTCACCGGCAGACCCGCGCGGGTGAGCTCCGCCTTCACGTCCGCCTCGCGGGCGCCGTCGAACACGGCGCTGGCCATGTGGATCCCGTCGCGCGCGTTCTCTGCCAGCGAGCGGAGCGCTTCGGGCGACGCATCGTCCAACGCCTTGGAGACGCTGTCATCGGCGTAGTACTCCTTGAGCCGGCTGCGCAGCGACTCGGGATCGAGCTGCTGGTCCACGAGCTGACCGATCTTCTCGCCCAGCCCTTGCGCCGCCCACCCCAGGTGGGTCTCCAGGATCTGGCCGATGTTCATGCGCGACGGCACGCCCAGCGGATTCAGCACGATATCCACCGGGGATCCGTCGGCCATGTACGGCATGTCCTCCTCGGGGAGGATCCGGGAGATGACGCCCTTGTTGCCGTGGCGGCCGGCCATCTTGTCGCCGACGCTGAGCTTGCGCTTGATGGCCAGGTAGATCTTGACCATCTTGAACACGCCGGGCGGCAGCTCGTCGCCCTTCTTGAGACGGGCGATCTTCTCGTCGAAGACGGCCTTGATGACGGCGGCCCGCTCCTCGATCCCGGTGATGATCCGGTCGACCTTCTCCTGGGTCGCCGCATCCTTCACCTGAACGTCCTTCCAGCGTCGCCCGGGAATCGTGTCCAGCACCTCGCGAGTGATCTCGTCCCCCGGCTTGAGCCACTCGATCCCCCTGCGGTCGTCGCCCACGCGGGTGGCCGCCTGCTTGCCCTCCAGCAGGTCCCGCACCTTGGCCAGGGTGCTGGTCCGGATGATGCGGATCTCATCCTCCTGGTCCTTGCGCAGGTGCTCGATCTCGGCCTCCTCGAGGGCGCGGGCGCGCTCGTCCTTCTCGACCCCGCGGCGCGAGAAGACCTGGGCGCCAATCACCGTGCCGGTCACACCCGGCGGAACCCGGAGTGACGTGTCGCGCACGTCCCCGGCCTTCTCGCCGAAGATGGCGCGCAGGAGCCGCTCCTCCGGCGAGAGCTGGGTCTCGCCCTTGGGCGTGATCTTGCCAACCAGAATGTCGTCCTGCTTCACCTCGGCGCCGATGCGCACGATCCCGGACTCGTCCAGGTCGCGAAGCGCCTCTTCCCCCACGTTCGGGATGTCCCGGGTGATCTCCTCCTTGCCGAGCTTGGTGTCGCGGGCGACGCACTCGAACTCCTCGATGTGGATCGACGTGAAGAGGTCGTCCTTCACGACGCGCTCGGAGATGAGGATCGAGTCCTCGAAGTTGTACCCGCCCCAGGGCATGAAGGCGACGCGCACGTTGCAGCCCAGGGCCAGCTCGCCGCGGTCCGTGGCGGGGCCGTCGGCGATCACCTGTCCCTTCTTCACCCGGTCACCGATCTTGACGATGGGCTTCTGGTTGATGCAGGTATTCTGGTTCGAGCGCTGGTACTTGATCAGGTTGATGATGTCGACGTTGCTACCGGCCCCTTCGTCGTCCTGAGGCTTCAGCACGATGCGAGAAGCGTCTACGGATTCGACTTCACCGTCGCGCTTGGCCACCACGGTGACGCCCGAGTCCCGGGCCACCACCGACTCCATGCCGGTCCCGATCAGAGGGGCCTGGGTGCGCAGCAGAGGCACC
>JAPUKG010000218.1 GCA_027295775.1 Pseudomonadota bacterium | reverse complement strand
GCCGGGTCGGAGTGAGCCACAGAGGCGAGGAGGGAAAAAGCGAGAGCCAGCGCGGCACGGAGCATGGGCAGAGTCTAGTAGCGATTGGCGCGGAGCGTGTCCTCCTGGGGACGGGTGGGGGTCAGTGCCAGAGGAGCAACGGGCGGCCATGCTTGCCCAGGCTGGGCCCGATGCGGCAAGGGAGCGTGCACGGCAAGGGTTGAGACCCCGGGGTAGAAACGCGACCGCGCAGCGAGGCGCAGCCGAGCGAAGTTCAGAAGGATGAGTGCCTCCGGGGCCTGGTCGAGGCTCCGGAGGCACTCTGCGACCCGCGATGCCGTTACTCGCGCCGCGCCGTCGTCTTTCCGCTCAGTGTGACGTGGGCCTTCAGGTCCTCCAGGAGCACCTGGCCGATCCCCTTCACCTCCACGAGCTGGTCGATGGACTTGAAGCCGCCGCGGGCCTTGCGGGCCTTCACGATCGCGTCGGCCCGCGCCTCCCCGACCCCCGGCAGGAGCTGGAGCTCCTCGGCGCTGGCGGTGTTCACGTTGACCACGCCCACGAGCGCCATCGGCGCGTCGGCACCCCATGCCAGGGGCACCGCCAGGGCAATGGCCGCGGCGGCTGCGAGCAATCCATGCAGCCAACCGCGCCCTACAGTCGAGTTCCGGTACATTTGGTTCTCCGCGGGACCGGGAGAAGCGTTTGGGGGCGCCGCGCGGGGCGCGCGGCCCGACAGACTATCGGTCTCGCGCCACCGCGAAGGCAGCGGAGCTGAGCAGCGCCTGCTTGGCGGCTCCGTCGGGGAAGGGGGCGATTGCCGCCGCCGCGCGGGCGACGTGCTCCTCGGCCCGGCGCACGGTGTCGGCGATGCCGCGGTAGCGCTCCACCCAATCGAGAACGGGAGCGAGGTCGAGCTCGGGGAGCGAGTCGCTTCCGGCCAGGGACAGGTCCGCGACCTGCGCGGCGATCTTCAGCACACCGGCGATCTGCTCGCGCTCCGCCGCCGTCGAACGCTTGAGGGTCAAGAGCAGGGGCAGCGTGATCTTGCCCTCGCGCAGATCGGTGTGCGGCGGCTTCCCGAGCACCTCGGCCCCGGCCTCGTAGTCGAGGGCGTCGTCGCGGAGCTGGAAGGCCAGGCCGAGCTCGCGGCCGAACTCGGACACGCGCCGGCGCTCCGCCCGGGTGACGCCACCCAGGATCGAACCGGCCTCGCACGCGGCCGAGAGCAGGCTCGCGCTCTTGCGATCGATCACCGCGTAGTACTGGGCCTCGGTCATGCTCGTGTCGAAGCTTCGTTGGAGCTGGAGCAGCTCGCCCTCCGCCATCGCCCGGATCGTGTTGGCGAAGATCTCCAGGATGCCGAGGTCGCCGTCCTCGACGATCATCGAGGACGCGCGCGCGTACAGGAAGTCACCGCCGAGCACCGCCCGCCGGTTGCCCCAGATGGCGTTGGCCGACGGCCGTCCCCGGCGCAGGGTCGAGACATCGACGACGTCGTCGTGGAGCAGGGTGGCGGTGTGCAGGAGCTCGACCGCGGCCGCCACCTGGATCCGGCGCGGCCCGGTGTAGCCGCACAGCTCGGCGGCCAGCAGCACGAGGGCCGGGCGGAGTCGCTTGCCGCCCGAGGACAGAACGTGCTCGCCCAGCGCCCCGACCAGCTCGGCGTCGGCGCCGAGCTGGTCGCGCATGGCGCTCTCCACCAGCTCGAGGCTCCCCGAGATGCGATCGAGGACGAGGGACTTGGCTTCCAGTCGCGCGGGCTGGGCCGGGTTCGCACGGCTCATCACTGCCCAATCTAGCGGCGCGCCATGGGGCTGTCAAAGGAAGAATTCGAGAAAAGACGTGGAAAAACAGATGCTTAACTCACGTTCATGGGGTCGTGAACCGCTCGACACAGCCGCGCCGCGGGGCTGTCAACCACCAGATGATGGCCGGTTGACGGTCGGCTAGCCTGCCTCCGACTCGACCCCGAGACACCGAGACAGGAAGGAAGCCCCGTGCTCGAGATCTACAGCCGGCTGGCGGAGCGGGCGCTCCGCGATCAACCCCCGAGCACGGCCGAAGCGCTGCGCATCCTCGGGCGCGGTGACGGGGCCGGGGACGCCGGCCCGCTCGAGCTCCTTCCGCTCCTGCACGCGGCCTTCGTGCCGCGGCGCGAGCACTTCGGGCGCAAGGTCATGGTGCACGTGCTCAACAACGTGCAGAACGGGCTCTGCCCCGAGGACTGCGGGTACTGCTCCCAGAACGTCGATTCGACCTCCGCGATCCGGAAGTACGCGATGAAGAGCGATGAGGACATCCTGCGCGAGGCCGAGCTCGCGGTCCTTGCGGGCGCGAGCCGCTACTGCATGGTGCTCTCAGGCCGCGGCCCGACCCTGGAGCGCACCCGCCGACTGGCCGAGCTGGTGCGCGAGGTCAAGCGCCGCCACCCGATCGAGGTGTGCCTCTCGGTCGGCCTGCTGGGCGAGGAGCACGCGCGCATCCTGGCCGACGCGGGGCTCGACCGTCTGAACCACAACCTCAACACCAGCGAGTCCCACTACCCGAAGGTGTGCAGCACCCACACCTACGCGGACCGCATCGCCACCATCGAGGCCGCGCGCAAGTGCGGGATCGAGCCGTGCAGCGGAATCATCCTGGGCATGGGGGAGCGCGACGAGGACGTGGTAGAGGTCGCCTTCCGGCTGCGCGAGCTCGAGGTGCCGTCGATTCCCGTGAACTTTCTGATCCCCATCGATGGCAACCAGATCCAGGACGACGGCACGCTCACACCGGAGCGGTGCCTGCGAGCGCTGTGTCTGATGCGCCTGGTCAATCCGCGCGCCGAGATCCGCGCCGCAGGCGGCCGCGAGGGTCACCTGCGCTCCCTCGAGGCGCTCGCCCTCTACCCCGCCAACTCGCTCTTCGTCGAGGGCTACCTCACGACACGCGGCGACGACGTGTCCGAGACCTATCGCATGATTCGCGAGGCGGGCTTCGAGGTGGCGGGCAACTCCGACTTCGACGGACAGGGGAACGCGGCGCGGGGCGCCTTCGCCATCCCGGGCGGGGGCAGCGAGCTGCTGCGGCCCGAGGTAGTCGGCGAGCCCCGAAGGTGAGCACGGGCAGAGTGGGCGTCGAGGAGGTCGCGAGAGAGACCCTGGGCCGGATCCGAGCGCGCGGAACGTACCGCCGCATGCGCGTGTTGGAGGGCGCGCTGGGACCGCGCATGCGCGTGGACGGCCGCGACGTGCTGCTCTTCGCGGGCAGCAACTATCTCGACCTGGCCCATCACCCGGAGGTAGTCGAGGCGTCCGTCCGGGCGGCGCGGGATACCGGCTGCGCGGCGGGCGGGTCGCGCCTGATCAACGGCAACCTGGACGGGCACGAGGCGCTCGAGGCCGAGCTCGCCGAGTTCCTCGGCGTGCCCGCGGCCCTGGCCTTCGGCACCGGCTATATGGCCAACGTCGGCGTAATCCCCGCCCTCGTCGGACCCGACGACCTGCTCATCTCGGACCAGCTCAACCACGCGTCGATCGTCGATGGCGCGAGGCTCTCGCGCGCCGAGGTCCGGGTGTTCCCGCACGGCGATCTGGACGCGCTCGACGGCATCCTGAGCGGCGCCGGTCCCAGCCATGGCCGCAGCCACCGCAGTCGCCGGGTGCTGGTGATGACCGACGGCGTCTACAGCATGGACGGCGACGTGGCGCCGGTCGCCGAGCTGGCCGCGCTGTGCTGCCACCACGGCGCCATGTTCCTGCTCGACGACGCCCACGGCATCGGAACGCTGGGCTCCGGCGGACGCGGGTCCGCCGAGCACAGCGGCTGCGACGGCGGCAGCGACGTCCTGGTGGGCACGCTCGGCAAGTCGCTCGGCTCCTTCGGCGCCTTCGTTGCCGGCTCCAGCGCGCTCCGGGATCTGCTGGTGAACGTGGCGCGGAGCTTCATCTTCTCCTGCGCGCTGGCCCCGCCCCAGGTGGAGGCCGCGCGCGCTGCGCTGCGCGTGCTCCGGGCCGAGCCCTGGCGCCGCCAGGCGTTGCAGGAGAACGCGGCGCGCCTGCGGACCCGGCTCTCCGCGGCCGGCGTCTCGACCCGCCCGAGCACGACCCACATCGTTCCGGTGGTGATCGGCGACAGCGCCGAGACCATGCGCGTGTGCGAGGCGCTGCTGGACCGCGGCTTCTACGCCCAGGGCATCCGCCACCCGTCGGTGGCGGAGGGAACCGCGCGCCTGCGCATCACACCGATGGCGACGCACCGGCCCGAGGAGATCGACGCCCTCGCCGACGCCGTCGTCGAGCTCGTCGAGCCCAGTCACGTTGGCGTTGCCGACCGCGACCCCGACCGGAAGGCGGAGCCGATCTGCCGCAGCGCAGAGAGCTCGGGACCGGCCGCGTGAGCGCGCCGGGGTTCTTCGTCACCGGCACCGACACCGGCGTGGGCAAGACCGTGGCGAGCTGCGGGCTCGTCCGCGCGCTCCGCGCCGAGGGGATCGACGCGGGCGCCATGAAGCCGATCGAGACGGGTGTCGGCGCAGACGGGCCGCAGGACGCGCACGCCCTGCGCCGCGCGGCGGGCAACCTCGACCCGCTGGACGACGTGTGCCCGATCCAGCTGCCGCTCCCCGCGGCGCCGTCGGTGGCGGCGGCGGACGCGGGGAGCGCCATCGAGCTCGAGCCGATCGAGGACGCCTTCGCGCGCATCGCGGCGCGCCGGGCGACGGTGGTCGTCGAGGGCGCGGGCGGGCTGCTGGTGCCCATCCGAGACGGGCTGCAGGGCCGGGGGTTCGACATGGCCGATCTGGCCGCGCGCCTCGGGCTGCCCCTGATCGTGGTGGCCCGCGCGGCGTTGGGCACCATCAACCACACGCTCCTCACCCTCGAGGCCGCTGCGTCGCGGGGGCTCGACGTGGCCGGCGTCGTGATCTGCCACTGCACCGGCCCGCTCTCCGAGGCCGACGCCCTGAACCTGGCGCCACTGCGCGGACAGCTCGGCGACCGGTTGATCGCGGAGATTCCGCCGCTGGCCCCGGGCGCCGAGGCGGACCGGAACGGCTTTCGCCTCGATCGCCTGCTAGCCCGGCTGCGCTGACCAGACCCGCTGCCCGCCGACCCAGGTCTCGGCCACGTCGCCCGTCTCGTCCAGGATCGCCAGGTCGGCGCGGCTCCCCGGGCGCAGGGTGCCGCGCTCCGCCTCGATCCCGAGCACCCGGGCGGGGCGCACGGTGCAGGCTGCCACTGCCTCGAGCAGGCTCGCGGCCCCGAACGCGCAGGCGTTGCGGATCGCCCGGTCCAGGCGAAGGGTGCTTCCCGCCAGCCGGCCGTCTGCCAGGCGCAGCGCCTTGCCGTCGTCGCGTACCGGGCCCGAGCCGAAGCCCTCCGCGCGGGCACGTTCGGGTGGCTCGATCCGATCGGTGATGAGGACGAGCCGGTCGGTCACGGCCCGGGCCGCCAGCCGGACCATCCGGGGGTGGACGTGGACCCCGTCACAGATCAGGTCGCAGCTCAGCCGGTCATCGGTCAGGACCCGGCCCGGGACCCCGGGCTCGCGCTGGTGGATCGGACCCATGGCGTTGAAGAGGTGTGTCACGTGCGTCATGCCCCGGTCCGCGGCCCGGTCGATCTCGGCCTCGCCGGCCACGCTGTGGCCGAGGGACGCGACCACGCCCCTGCGCCGGAGCGCGTCGAGCAGCGCGTCACTGCCCTCCACCTCGGGCGCCAGGGTGACCATGCGGATCAGGCCTCCGCCCCGGGCCAGGAGGTCCTCGCCCTCGCTGGGATCGAAGGCGCGGATCCCGTCGGAGGGCTGGGCGCCAGCGGCCTCCCCATTGATCCAGGGCCCCTCCAGGTGGAGGCCCAGCGGCTCCGCTCCGGCCTCCGACCACTGCGTCATGATCGACCCAAACTGCGTTACGAAGTCGCGCAGGCGCTCGGGCGGCCAGGCGACGGTGGTGGCGAGGAATCCCGTGGTTCCATGACGCAGCGATGACGCAGCGGCGCGGACCAGCGCGTCACGCAGGTCCCCGGGATCGGCGAAGATCAGCTCGCCGTGGTCGTGCAGGTCCAGGAAGCCCGGCGCGATCCGCACGCCGCTCAGGTCCACGCGCTCGGCGTGCTCGGGCCCCGGATCGCCGGGACCCAGTCGAGCGACGATTCGGTCGCCGTCCACCAGCAGCGAGCCGGGCTCCGGGGCGTCGCCCTCGGGGTCGAGCAGGACTCCGTTCTCGAGGAGCTTCACCGGGCGGCGAGTCTACCCGAGGGCCACGCGCAGGAATGTGGCTAAAGACCTACAGATCGAGGGTCGATGAGCCTCCCGAGAGGAGGCGCACCCCTGTGCCCGAGTCCATGGACGAAGAGCTGCGAATGCTGGAGTTCAAGATCCAGCAGCTCAAGCTGGACTACGAGCACTACTTCTCGGGCGCCCGACCCCGGGAGCCCGCCTATCCCCGGAGCGAGATCCAGAAGCAGTTCAACCGCTACTCCAACTCGCCCATCAAGAACACGGCGATGCGGTTCAAGTTCAACACCCTCTACTCGCGCTTCCAGTGCTTCAAGCGCCAGTGGGACTCGATCCTGCGCCAGATCGAGCAGGGCACCTACAAGCGCCACTTGTTCCGGGCCGACCTGAGGGACCGGGAGCGGAGCCAGCTCTCGGCGACCCCCGCCGCCAGGCCCACCGGCGGCGGCGACCTCTTCGAGTCCTACCGCGAGGCCGCAGCGTCCTGCGGACAGAATATCTCCGCGCTCACCCGCGAGAAGCTCGAGCGGGTGGTGCGCAAGCAGGAGGCCCAGCTGCGCGAGAAGCTCGGCTGCGAGAAGGTGAGCTTCCGGGTGGTCGTGCAGGACGGCAAGGTGAAGCTCAAGGCCTCGCCCGTCCGCTGACAAAATCAGGCCCTGCCGGCGACCTCGATCCGAATCTCCGCGCGCGCCAGCTGGGACTCGAGTCCCGGCCGGCGGACCTGGTCCTCAGCGCCGCTGGAGAGGCTGTCTAGGGCGGCCCGCGCGGCCTCCCGGGCCTGCTCGGCCGCAGCGCGGTCGATGTCCTGGGCGCGCTCGCAGCCCCCGACCAGGACCACCACCTGCTCGGCGCCGACGTCGGCAAAGCCCTCGGAGACGACGGCCCAGTGCTGGCCGCCCGCGTCGCGAATCTCGACGGCGCCGACCCGCAGTGGCGAGAGGAAGCGCTCGTGTCCCTCCAGCACGCCGAAGTCGCCCTCGGCGCCCGGGAGCACGACGGTGTCCACCTCGCCGGACCAGGACTCGCCCTCGGGCGTGACGATGATGAGCTCGAGCGCCATCAAGCCACCAGCCGCTTTGCCTTCTCGACCGCGTCCTCGATGGTGCCGACCATGTAGAAGGCCTGCTCGGGCAGGTCGTCGTGCTCGCCTTCGAGCACCTCCTTGAAGCTCCGCACCGTCTCCTCACGGCGGACGTACACGCCCGCGGTGCCGGTGAACTGCTCCGCCACGTTGAACGGCTGCGACAGGAAGCGCTCGATCTTGCGCGCCCGACCCACCGTGACGCGGTCCTCCTCGGAGAGCTCGTCCATGCCGAGGATCGCGATGATGTCCTGCAGGTCCTTGTACTTCTGGAGGATCTGCTGCACGCCG